>DDSI01000107.1:0-15026 GCA_002343335.1 Bacteriovoracaceae bacterium UBA2394 | reverse complement strand
CTTGGTTGAGCACGGTCACGATGTGGTGATCCTTTTGGACTCCATCACTCGGTTGGCCCGTGCCTATAACACCGTGGTTCCTCCATCTGGAAAGATTCTTTCCGGAGGGGTGGACGCCAATGCCCTCCACCGCCCGAAGCGATTCTTCGGATCCGCCCGTAACGTGGAAGAGGGTGGTTCTTTGACGATTATCGCCACGGCCCTGATTGAAACCGGAAGCCGGATGGACGAAGTCATTTTCGAAGAATTTAAGGGCACCGGTAATATGGAAGTCGTTTTGGATCGCAAATTGGCGGACAAGCGGACTTACCCGGCCATCGACATTAACAAGTCTGGAACCCGTAAAGAGGAGCTTTTGCTTTCCCAAAACGTACTCCAAAGGGTATGGGTTTTGAGGAAGCTGCTAGCGCCGCTTTCACCCATCGATAGTATGGAGTTTTTGTTGGATAAGGTCGAAAAGACAAAAACCAACAAAGAGTTTTTAGAGAGCATGAATCAGTAGTGATCTGCGAGCGTGCGCAGCAGATCACCTACCCAATGTCGAAGAAAGGGTGGTTTGGACGGAAGCGCACCACGAATATTTGAAAAGGAAGAAGTATGAGAAAAGATATTCACCCCAGCTACATCCCTTGCAAAGTGGTTTGCAACTGCGGGTCTGAATTTGTGACCCGATCGACGAAGGCTTCCATTCACGTGGAAATCTGCAGCGCTTGCCATCCGTTTTACACGGGTGCTGTGCGCGTGATGGATACGGAAGGTCGCATCGAGAAGTTCAAGAAGAAGTACGCTAAAAAAGCTTAGCTGAACGAAATTTTAAAATGAGGAATCGGCTGTCCAAAGATCTTGGGCGGCCGATTTCATTTGTGGGCCCCAATGAATCTCGAGGAAAGACTTCAAAAAGCTCTGGATCGCTATGAGCATCTCACTCATCAGCTGACGGATGCGGCTGTCATCTCGCAGGCGAATCTCTTTCGCGAACTTTCGCAAGAGCGTGCGCAGTTGGATAAACTCGTCGATCTCGCCCGGGCTTATTTAGCAAAGAGCTCTCAGCGCGACCAAGCCGAGGAGATGTTAAAGGCAGGCGGAGAGATGGCGGGACTCGCTGAAGAAGAGCTCGGCGATTTGAATCGAGAGTTGCCTCAATTAGAGCGAGATATTCTCGTCGAGTTACTGCCCAAAGATCCTCACGCCGGAAAAAATATTTTCTTAGAAATTCGCGCAGGTGCGGGTGGTGAAGAAGCCGCGCTCTTCGCGGGCGACTTGCTTCGACTCTACTCTAAGTACGCTGCCAAACATGGTTGGCGCATCGAGGTGCTGAGCGAATCCTTTGCGGAAAAGGGTGGCTACAAAGAAGTGGTGGCTTCCATCGAGGGCCAAGACGCGTACACGCATATGAAATATGAATCCGGAGTGCATCGCGTGCAGCGCGTGCCAAGCACAGAGGCCAGCGGAAGAATCCATACCTCCACGGTGACCGTGGCCATCATGCCGGAAGCCACAGAGGCCGATGTAAAAATTGAAGAGAAGGATCTTCGCATCGATGTGTTTCGCGCTGGTGGAAAAGGCGGGCAAGGTGTGAACACTACGGACTCCGCAGTGCGAGTCGTGCACATTCCCACCAATACCGTCGTCATCTGCCAAGACGAGCGTTCGCAAATTAAAAATAAAGCAAAGGCCATGAAGGTGCTTCGCACTCGATTGCTCGATGCGCAGATTCAAAAGAATGATCAAGATCGAGCCGCACAGAGAAAAGCCCAAGTAGGAACGGGCGATCGCTCTGAAAGAATTCGCACCTATAATTTCCCGCAGGAGCGAGTGACTGATCACCGAATCAATCTCACCTTGAAGCGATTGACGATGGTGATGGAGGGTGACTTAGACGAAATTGTGATGTCGCTTCAGCAAGATGAATACACGAAACTGCTGGCGGAATCGGCGTGACGGTCGTCCGTCAAGCTTTGCAAGATCTTACTCAACGGCTGAAGGTAGTAAACTCCAGTCGGAGCGCGCTTGAAGCGCGGCTGCTCATTGCGCATCTGTTGAACCTCACATCCGAAGAGGTTTTGATTCATGACGATCGTGCCCTTTCATCCACAGACCTTGAACAGCTTGAAGCCATGGTTCAGAGACGCTTAGCCTTTGAGCCCATCGCCTTAATTTTAGGTGTGAAAGAATTCTTCGGGCTCGCTATGGATGTTCGGAAGCAGGTGCTTGTTCCGCGACCGGAGACAGAAAGTTTAGTGGAAGGTGTGCTTCAGTGGATTGATGATCGTTCGCTTTCTTCGGGTACGATTTTGGATGTGGGCACGGGATCGGGCTGCATTGCAGTTACATTATCCAAAATTTTAGGCCCAAGCTTTCGAGTGATGGCGCTCGATATCTCTGATCACGCGTTGGCGCTCACCAAGCGCAATATTGAAAAGCATCGGGTGCCGGTGAATGTGCATAAATTTGATTTTGAAAAGACGGAGTGGGTGGAGCCCTGGACAATTTTGATTTCTAACCCACCGTATATTCCGAGAGCGGAGCTCTCGCAATTATCCAGAGATATTCAAGATTATGAGCCCGTGCTTGCGCTCTCGGGCGGAGAAGACGGCCTTCGCGCTTTTTTAAAAATACAAGAGAACTTTTTTGGAACTCGCGCGGAGCAGTCGCTTATTGCGTTTGAAACGCATGGCGAAGCGCAGCGAGTGCAGGTAGCAGAGAAGTTATTTTCTTCGCTCGAAGCGGCAGAACGACTGTGGCATGATGGGCCTCATCTCTTTCATGAGAGATGGGTGGAGAGTTTTTAGTCTATGGATTGTCTTTTAATTGAAGGCGGAAGTCGCCTGAATGGGGACGTTGAAGTTCCCTCTGCAAAAAACGCAGCACTTCCATTGCTCTGTTTGAGCTTGCTCACCGAAGAGCCGGTTCACTTTACGAACATTCCAGATGTCGCCGATATGCGAAGCATGTTGCGTCTTTTGAAAGGTCTCGGCGTGGAGCGACTGAGTTCGGGCGCTCTTCAATGCGCAAAGATCGCCTCCGTGGTTGCGCCCTATGAAGAAGTGAAAAAAATGAGAGCTTCCATTTTGGTGTTGGGTCCGCTGCTGGCGCGTGCAGGCGCTGCTGAAGTTTCGCTCCCCGGGGGATGTGCGATTGGTGAGCGCCCTGTCGATATCCATTTGAAAGGATTGCAGGCGATGGGGGCGACTATCGATTTGGAAGGCGGTTACATCAAAGCGCGTTGCAAAAAATTAAAGGGCTGCAAGTTCGTCATGCATTTCCCCTCGGTGACAGGAACGATCAATCTCGTGAGCGCCGCCGTTTTCGCGGAAGGCGAAACTGTGTTGGAAAATTGTGCGCGCGAGCCCGAGGTGGCGGAAGTGTGCGACGCACTCATCAAGATGGGCGCCAAGATTACAGGCCATGGTAGCTCGACGATTAAAATTACCGGTGTGAATTCTTTGAAGGGGATGACCTGGCAAATTCAACCCGATCGTATTCAGCTCCTCACTTATTTGGGTGCAGGCGCGATCACAGGTGGAAGCATTCGATGCTTTCCGTACCGGGCGAACGCCATGAATGCTGTGCTGCAAAGCTTTCGAGAGATGGGATGCGAAGTGGTGGAGGGTGCGAATGACGTACGACTAACGGCCCCGTCTGGAAAATTAAAATCAATTCAAATCGAAACGGCGCCCTTTCCGGGATTTCCCACCGATGCGCAGGCCCAGTTCATGGCTTGCTTGACGGTTGCGTCTCCTGCTGGCGCTCCGAGCATGATCACGGAAAAAGTTTTTGAGAATCGGTTTGGTCACGTCGGGGAGCTTCGTCGAATGGGCGCGCAAATTCAGGTGAAGGGCAACATGGCTGTCATCGAAGGCGTGGAGAAATTGAGTGCGGCGCATGTGATGGCATCGGATCTTCGCGCGTCCGCGAGTTTGGTGCTCGCAGGTTTGGCCGCGGAAGGAAAAACCAAAGTGAGCCGCGTGTATCACCTCGATCGCGGGTACGAGAAGTTGGAAGAAAAATTAAATGCCGTTGGCGCCAAGGTGAGGAGAGAGAAAGAATGAAAGTTCTTTCCTCGGGCACGCCGGAATTTAAAAATGCGCTCGCGAATCTCGGCAAGCGTCGAGAACGATTGTTTTCAGAGTATGGCACCGAAGTCGACATTGCACTCGGGCATTACCAGCAGCATCGCGAAATCGCGCTTGTGGATTGGGCGAGACAACATGACGAAGTCACGTTGAAAGAAAGTGATTTGTGGGTGGATGAAAGCCATATCAAAAAAGCGTATAAGCATGTCCCTTCTGATGTGCGAAAAGCCATCGATCATGCGGTGGAGCGCGTTCAGCGATTTCAAGAAGAACTAAAGTTGGATTCATTTTCGACCCAGGAAGAAGCCGGGGTCTACTGGGGCACACAAGTGCGACCTCTCGATCGCGTGGGAATTTATGTGCCAGGCGGGCGAGCGAATTATTTTACGACTTTAATTTTGTGTGCGGTTCCCGCACGAACGGCGGGCGTGAAAGAACTCATCGTTGCAACTCCGCCAAAAGCACGACTGGAAAAACCTTTCGTGGAACCTGCGCTCCTTTACGCCGCAAAACTTTTGGACATCGATAAAATTTTGGTCTCCGGAAGTGTGGGTGCGCTCGCGGCGCTTGCGTACGGAACGAAGAACGAAGCTCCCGTGGATAAAATTGTAGGCTCTGGAAATGGCCGAACTGCAGTGGCGAAAGTTCGATTATCCGCGGTCGTCGGAACGGATGGATTGACGGGCCCCTCAGAAACAGCATTTTTATGCGACTCTTCATCCAATGTGGAGTCGGTGGCGGCGGACATCATCGGTCGCGCGGATCGCGATCCCGAAGCGGAGATCTACGTTTTTCAATCCGATGCCAAATGGTTGCAAAAGTTGGTGGAGGAATTGGCGCGTGCTCTGTCGCAAGTACGCGATGATTCCTCTCGTACGGGTGCGCAGCAATGTTTGGAAAAACACACGCTCATTTTTAAAACGAAGTCGATCAATGAGGGCATCGAACTCGTGAATGAAATTGCGCCGGGCGTTTTATGTTTAGTCGTCGATCAAGCGGCGAGTTACGTTTCTCAAATTCAGAAATGCGGGAGCATTCTCCTCGGTCATTTCACACCGCCCGTGAGTATTGAACTTGTCGGCGGGCCTTCGGGAACCGTGCCCACACTTGGCTCAGCGGCCTATTCGCTCTCCATGAGCCCCGCCTCTTTTGTGCGCCGATTCACGGTGATGGAATTCGATCAGTCCGCGCTCGAGCGCTTTGAACAGGAATCCGTAGAGCTTTCTCAGGAAGAGGGCTTCCACACACACGAGGCGTCGTACCGGAAGCGGCTTCCGGATGGGGATTAGGGCCTATTGGCCTAAGTTTTACATAGGCCTACAATGTAGCTACGTTGTAGTTTGATTGGGACCCACTCAACTCGCAAGGCGAGTAGGAAGGAAAGAAAATCATATGAGGAAGGAATATAATTTTAAGAATGGTATTCGTGGAAAGTTTTCAAAGCCTAACAAAGTTCAGAAGACATTGCGGATAGATTTGGACGTGTTGGAGTTTTACAAAAAGCTGGGGGCAAAAGAGGGAATTCCTTACCAATCGCTTATCAATTTAACCCTTCGTAAGTTTGCGGCCGAGGGCGGCATTCTCACAATCTCCCCCTCGAAGTAAAAAACGGGAACTGGTTGTCCCAACTCTCTGCAAAATCGATTCTAAGATATTGAAATAACTGATCTTTTTGGCCACAAACCTGGCACAACCTTTGCTTTTTAAGTGGGGTGTGAGTGTCTGGCGCAAACTTGCGTTAATTCTGCCATTTTTGTTTTCCCTTTTCGGGCCAACGATTTCTCACGCGCAAGATCAAATGGGGAAGAAAATTATCGCACAATGGAAGCGGGATGATCCGAATACTGATCTAAAACAGAGCGCCCTTGAGACTTACCGCAAGTATGCCCGGACCCCCGCCGATGTTCTTCGCATAGTAGGTCTGTTAATTTTTTTCGGCCTAGTTTCGCTCACCGCTTGGCAGTGGCTCTCTACTGGCTCTGTAAGTTTGTCCTTGCTCATGTTGTTTCTCCTCCCTTCCTCGATGATTTTCGGGGGACTCATGATGGACGACCTGAAACTATTTCAAGAGTTCAAGAAAGAGCGCTTCGAGATGTATTGGCAGGAGCATGGGGCGGAACTCACCAAAATTTTTGAAGCAATCCCAAAGAGCTCCAGTGAGACTGCGGATGGAGTTCAAAGAGNNACTCTGGATCGGTTTTCTGATGCGGATCTTAGCAGGCTTTTTGATCGCACCACTCCCAGCGCGCGTCCTCTCTCGGAGATATTTAGTATTGAAAACGGAAAGAGCAGAAAGGCGATCAGTGACAAGCTGGAGAATTCGATTCTTGCCCCCCACTTATTGGCGGGAAAGGAGTTTTTTGAAGACTACACTCGGCTCGTTGTCGATCGATTGGGTGATAACACACAAAGTACGCGAGGATTTCTGCTTGAGCCGTATCACGAACTGAAGCGATCGCTAGAACTTTTCGTCAAACGCTACGTGAATCACATGGATCGCGAGAGGTCGTTTCCCGAGGCCGATCGTATCGCAAAGGAATTCGTACAAAGAAAGCATTCCATTCCAAAAAACATTTCTACGTCGCTTTGGCCAGATCAATATCCCGCAGCTCATCACGAATACAAAAACATGGTCTCTCGCTTGCAGCAGCAAGAGGTGCAACGAATCGGAAAAACGCAAGATCTCCCTCCGCAGGAAGTAGCCAAATGGAAATCACAAACGGCGAGGGAGTTGCAAAATCTTTCCGACGCCGCGAGACAGAGCGCCTACGAAATCGTCGCCGATTCCGGAAAATTTTATTTCGCCGTTGAGTATCGAACTACCAAACCGACTCCCATCACCTTTCGAAAATGGTTAAGTGCCAGCCCAGTGCGTTTGAGCAAAGAAGATGTCGATGCCGGTCTCGTCTATTCCGATCGAAAGGTTTTCACTGATGCGAAATCTCTGAAGGAATTTTTGGACACCCTTACACCGCTTCAAAGAAAGACGGTGCAAATTCAAACCAAAAAATATCTTAGTAAAACCCTTCGCGGAGTGGCATGGGGCATCGGATTTCTTTTGCAGAAACTATCTCACCTTCCTTCCGTGGGAGGATGGCTCGGACTAAAGATTTTTTCCCGAATTCCAATTTTTCGAACGTTGAACTCTTTTCAAAAGCCCAGTGTGGGGGATCCGACGGGATTTGATCTGTCTTTACAAAATGCTTTAACTGAAATCGCCGCCAGTTCGACTCCTGCTGAAAGGGCTGTGGTGATTGACTCCTTAGATCGAGCGCTTCGCCTCGAGGCAATTGCGCGGCAACTGGATCCCATGAGGGTAGAAAACGTTCCATCGCTAAGACAGCGACTTTCGAAGCTCTTTGGAAGTGAAAATGTGGGGATTCCCGGCTTTACGATTGCGTATGAAGTGGCAAGAAAGGGCCTCGCTCTCATGAGCGATTCTCTGGGTCATCTGGAGATGAGTGGTTACCGAGAGGAAATGCTTCGGCAAGCTCCTGAATACTTGACGAATGCCTCCGCCACTTTTTGGAGGCATCGAGATCTTCTTGCGACTCAAAGGGCGCGGCCGGAGTTACTCCGCGAGGGAACCCCAGAGCCCCCGGTTGAAGGCAAAATCTCCAGAGCCCGCTTAGACTTTCAAAATTATTTCCTCCGGATGAAAAATTGGAAGCGCGCGATCATGGTTCCCATTGCCGCCCTGGCAATTTATGCAGCGGGTATTGCTACTGCGGCCGGTGTATACAACCTCTACAAATACTTAAATTTTCATCCCCCGGCCTGGATCGATGGCCGCCCTAACTTGCAAGACAGGACGGCATTTAAACTTACTCTCGAAAACATTGCTCCTCCTTATATTTTGGAGGGCTACTTTGATATGGCGGCCAAATCCGATTGGAAGGAATTTGAAAAATTTATCAGCAAGTTTCATTCTTCCTTTCGGGAAGAGCAATTACTCGTTGGACCCAAAGAATGGATCGATCTGTTTAAGAATAGGCACGCCGACTATCAGCTTTTAATTTTGCAGGGTGGTGAAGGGGTTCGACAAGGCGGAGAAGCGCCCCACTTCACCTATGAGGATTTCGAGCCGTTCAGGCGAGAGCTCGGCGTCTACTCAGCAGGATTTGTTCGAGTGAGTGAAGAGGTTCCCGGATTTTCGATTCCGACGAAGTTGGGCTTCCGACCCGTCGAAGTGAGAGTGCAATATAAAGATGACAAGCCCTCATCACGACCGCCCTTCGTTGTGTATGACAAAAAGAAAGAACTTACATTTGTCTACATTCCCGAATTAAAGAATGAAACCGCAGAAGTGAAGTTTACGGCCTACTTTGCTTCTAACATTCGGGGGGCGGCGGACTGGTCTGATGATGAGATTGTGCAATACGCTCAACGGGATCGCGAATTATTCACCATGGATCTCGAAAGAGTGAAGTGGGCCGCGCAGGTCTTAGATTACTTCGGGGAGAAGAAAATTTCTGCGGATCTCCCTCAGGCGCTCAACCGCAACTTGCCGACATTGTATAATGATCCCCGTCGTCTTGCTCGATCCTTTCAGGAAAATTCGCTCTACTCTTACATTCCTGAGGGAGATCCTCGCAAAAAAGATTGGGATCGGGAGGAGTTTCCGATTCCGGACGGATTTCCTCAGTCCGCTGCGGAGGGATTTATTTTTCAAATGCATTCCCTCACTCGATTTTTGAATCCAGAGGGGACTGTTTGCTATCAATGTGACGGAGCGGGGGAGCTTGCGGAATCGGTCCTTCGATTTTTATATACTCCCGATGAAAACAATAAAGATGCTCGCGAGTGGCCAGTCGTGGAAAATCATCCCAATTTTTATAACAAAAGGAAGGGTGACGGAGATTCGGCTGTGCCCTCTCCAGATTTATATGAACTCAATACCAATGAAGGTCACCAGCGCACGGTTGTGCGATCCGAGGATGGTAAGGTGCGAACGAATCTCGATTTCACGCCCTACGAAATGGACCCGCGCAATCCCAAAAAGAAACCTTCATCACCGGGATTTCTCTCGAAGTTCTTTGGAGGTCTAAAATCTACTTTCACTCCAAATTCTTTTGAATCTTACAAAGCGTTCAATAAAGGCGGCGAGTCTTCTTCATCGTCCAGTTTTAGGAAGCTTTGGGATTATTTGCGTTCGCTCCTTCCACAATTCTCCACGACGCCTTCCTCCGGAAATTCGGCGCCTCGCGTGCCCTCCCTTTCTGACATTCAACTGCTGCCACTCAAATCTAAAGAGCAGGAAGAAGCGGAAACGGATTTGCACCTCCGACTGGCGGCGCTGGAGGCCGACTTACTTCCCGACGGTCCTACGTCCCTAGAACATGCAGAGAGAATGAAAGAGCTCGACACCGTGAAAAAGAAATTCGTGAAACAAGTGGAAGGATCTTACGGCCAGGATTTATTTGGGGAGTCAGAGGGGGATTTGTTTCGTCGGACGGTGAGATTTGCCAACAAGTTGAAGGATTATTCGGAGCGGAAAATCAGGTTTCAAGAACTCATCCTTTATGCGCAGAAGGACTTTTCAGATTTCGTACCACCGGGAATTCCTCGGCCCAGAGATCTGCCGAAGCTTTTGACCGAATGGCGTAAACGAGTAGAAAAGCGAGCTCAGGCCTACGGGGTTCGAGCCCTTGAGCTTCGAAAGATGTACGACAAATCCAAAGAGAAGCTCCATCCCCCTCGGGTGGAGACCCTCTACAGTGACTTTTCGCTCATGGAGAGCTATGGCAATTTGGCGGATACGATTGCGAACATGAACTGGGCCCCGGTGACCACTCGTGAGGCCTGCAAAGGTGCGATGGAAGCTCTATTAACAGGTAAAAGGATTTGACGATTCCCGGGTTGTCCCCCTAGATTCTGGGCTTCTATGACCATGATTCGTATCCGAGATAATGAGAGCTTTGAAGGCGCGCTCAAGCGTTTCAAGAAGATGGTGGAAAAGTCTGGCGTGCTTACCGAGCTGCGTAAACGCGAGTTTTACGAAAAGCCTTCAGTAAAGCGAAAGCGCAAGCAAGTTGCCGCTCAAAAACGCTCTGTCCGTAAAAAATTCTAATGATTGCATTTGAATCCCAAATCGCGGCTGCGTTGAAAGAGGCTATGCTTGCGAAGGATCAGGTGAAGGTGGACTGCCTTCGTGCCATGAAATCGGCACTCAAATACAAAGATGTGGAAAAGTCTCAAGCGGGTGTGACCGAAGAAGAGGCCCTTCAGATTTTCCAGTCTCTCATTAAGCAGCGGAAAGAGTCTGTTGAACAGTTTCAAAAATTTGGCCGCGAAGATCAGGCTGCGAAGGAAGTGAAGGAAATCGAGGTCATTTCTTCTTTTATGCCGAAGGCCTTAAGCGAAGGCGAAATCAAAGCGCTCATTCAAGAGGCCATAAAGGCATCCGGTTCTACTTCTCAGAAAGACATGGGCAAGGTCATGAAGGAATTGAAGCCCAAAGTGACGGGCCGAGCCGATGGAAAATTGGTCTCAGACCTCGTTCGAGCCGCTCTCCCGAGCGCCTAATAGAGTTCGATTTTACAGCGGATTTCTCATTTCTTTCCCGATCGTCATTTGCCATAACACCCGGAAGAGAGGGGACGCCGGCCTCCTATGAATTCGTCAGAAATTGAAGCCATTCGAGCAGCCACGGATATCGTCCAAATTATCGGCGAAGTCGTCCCGCTCAAGAAAAAGTCCGGCACCAATTTTTTTGGCGTTTGTCCCTTTCACAATGAAAAGACTCCCTCATTTTCCGTGAGCAGCACGAAGCAGCTTTTTCACTGTTTCGGGTGCAAAGAAGGGGGCGATGTTTTTCATTTCGTGCAGTCCTATTACAAATGGGATTTCACACAGTCCGTGGAAGAATTGGCCAAGCGCGCGGGGATAAAGTTAGAACCTCGGGGTCAGTCGCAAAACCCGCATTGGGAAGAGGGGTTTTCGCTGCTTGCGGAGAGCTCAGATTTTTATCGGCAGGCGCTAGAATCCAAATCGCACGGGACGATTTTTCGAGACTATTTGGAGACTCGCCATATTCCCCAAAAACTTTGGGAGCCCTTCCAATTGGGGGCCCATCCCGGAGGTTCAGATGACCTCGCTCGATATCTCAATAAGAAGAAGTTGAACCTCCAATTGGCAGGCCAGTTGGGGCTTATAAGTCGCACCTCAAAGGGGGACTGGGTCGACCGTTTCCAGGGCCGCCTCATGTTCCCCATTTTGGATGAACGTGGCCGGGTGCGGGGCTTTGGCGGACGGGGTTTAAACCAGGAACAACCCAAATATTTGAACTCTCCGAAGACCTCCCATTTTGACAAGAGCCGCCTTCTTTATGGCATACATCTTGCTTTTGATCAGATGGCGAAAAAGGGATACGTCGTTCTTTGCGAGGGGTACTTAGACGTGATTGCACTGCACGAATTTGGAATTTCAAATGCTGTAGGATCGATGGGAACTGCTCTCACCGCGGAACAAATTCGTTTGTTTAAGCGATGGACCCACCGTGCGATCTCACTCTATGACGCCGATGCCGCCGGTCTCTCCGCAACGATTAGAAATCTAAAGCAATTTTTTAAAGAGGGTGTGGAATCAAAGGTTGTTCTGCTTCCTGACGCCAAAGATCCAGATTCGTTTTTGCACAATCAGAAGGTGAAGCCCGCGCAATTGAAAGCCAGCTTAAAAAAGGCCTTCGATTCCTCTCGAATGGCGATTGATTATTGGGTCGAAAAACAAGTTCTCGTCGAAAAGAACGCCATGGCTCGGGGCCAGCGCCTGCGCGAATTGGTGGAATTATTGGATGAGATCCCAGATCCGATTGAGCGAGCGGTCCTTCAAAAGGACTTAGCGAAGCGATTCGAGCTGCCTGAAGAGCTTATGGTTGGAACCGCAGCGACGGTGGGTAGAGAGCCGCTCGTAGCCCGTCCGACCGCCTCGGCGAAACCGTCAGCCCTGCGTCCTGATATTTTGGACCGTTGGGCCGCTAAATTGGCGGAATTCCTGGTTATTCATGGAGAAAAGGCGGACTTCTCCTTGACAGAGATTTTACCCTTCTTATCTTCACGTGCGACCCAAACCACACNNCACACCCTGGATACAGCTGATTAATCGTTGGGGAGAGTTATTGCTCAATTCGAAATCGATAGCAGAACTCCAATGGCTCCAATCGATGGAATTTGAAGATGAAACGCTACAAGGTCAGGTTCGGGAGTGGTCAATGGCGGCTGAAGCGCTGCCAATGGAAGTCGCTGAGGTGCAAAGTGTTTGGGATGATCTCTTGAAGGGATTAAAGAGAGCCTACTATCAACTGGAGAGTGGCCGATTGCAGGATGAACTTCGAGCAGCGGAAGCTCAAAATGACACAGAAAGAACTCGTCAGCTGTTAATTGAAAAGCAAGACTTAGCCAGGATTATCCGCGTTAGGGAGTAAGAATTTCTATGAAAGCCAAAGCCAAATCTAAAACTAAAGTGAAAACCAAAACCGCAGCCCCGAAAGCGAAAGCCGCCACGAAGAAAGTGGCAAAACCCGCCGATCGAAAAGCAGCTGCCATCGCCACCAAGCGAGATCCCAAAGCGAAAAAAGCAGCTTTGAAAGCGGCCAGTGGAAAAGAAATTTTAAAGACCAATAAAGTAGTAAAGGCCGTGGTGGCCGATGCCGACGCTCCTAAAGAAAAGAGTGCAGCTCCTGCCAAAAAGGGTCGTCGCAGTCAGCGCGATCTGAAGGAAGTAAAGCAACTTATCCATCTAGGAAAAGAAAAAGGTTACCTCACGTTTGAAGAAGTAAATGAGGTGCTTCCGACGGATATGACGTCCGAAGATGACATCGATGATGTCATGCTGATGCTCGACGAAATGGATATCGAAGTCGTCGATGAAGCCGAAGATTTCAAGCCTAAAGCTGGCGCCAAGACGGCAGCCGCTGCCAGCTCGGAAGAGCATTCGATGGACGAAGATGAGGACGATGATGCGCTCAGCCGCAGCAACGATCCCATCCGTATGTACCTTAGGAAGATGGGTCAGGTCTCGCTCCTCACCCGTGACGGCGAAGTCGAAATCGCCAAGCGAATTGAAGAAGGCGAAACGGAAGTTTTAAGTGTCGTTCTCCGATCGGATTTCGGGATCAAAGAAATTCTCAATCTCGAAGATCGATTGAAGAGAAAGACCATTCGCGTGGCCGACGTCATCCGCGGTTACGATGAAAATGAGCAGGGTCAATTTAATGAAACGACTCAGTGCGAACGAGTGCTCAAACTCATCGCTAAAGCTCGTCGAAAATTTGGAGATCTGAACGACATTTGGGCTGCCACTAAGAATGAAGGCAAAAAGGTCCAGGAAGAGTCGAAAAAGAAAATGGAAAAGGTTCGCGATGAGATCTTTGAAGTTCTCAAAGAAATCGACCTGAACCGAAAATTCATCAACAAGATTTCCGCCAAGTTAAAGAACCTCGTTAGCCGTGTTGAAAAATCTCAGCAGCTGGTGACGGCGGTGGAGCGACGATTGGGATTGAACGAGGAGGAAATTAAGGACCTCGTTATCACCTTGGATAAAGGAAAAGAAGATCCCAAGAAAGTTGCGACGAAGTTAAAGCTCGAGCCGGAGTCTTTGGCTGAGGCGATTGAAAATTACAAAGCCGCCGCCAAGCGTATTCAGATGATCGAAGATGAAGTTCACCTCTTCGCCACTGAAATTAAGCGCATCCACAAGCAAGTGAAGAACGGCGAATTTAAGGCCGAGCGCGCGAAGAACGAACTCGTCGAAGCGAACCTTCGATTGGTGGTCAGTATCGCCAAGAAATACACGAACCGGGGACTTCAATTCTTGGATCTCATTCAAGAGGGAAACATCGGTTTGATGAAAGCCGTNNNNGACTTACGCCACCTGGTGGATTCGGCAGGCCATTACGCGAGCGATTGCGGATCAGGCCCGTACAATTCGTATTCCGGTACACATGATTGAAACGATCAATAAGTTGATCCGTACTTCTCGTCATCTCGTTCAAGAGTTGGGCCGCGAACCCACTCCAGAAGAAATTGCCGAGAAGATGGAAATGCCTCTCGCCAAGGTGCGAAAAGTTTTGAAAATCGCTAAAGAGCCAATCTCCCTCGATACTCCGATCGGAGAAGAGGAAGATTCACACTTAGGAGATTTTATCGAAGACGTGAATGCCACGGCTCCGACCGAAGCAGTTGTGAACTACAATCTTTCCGCGCAAACGCGAAAAGTGTTGGCCACGCTGGCTCCTCGGGAAGAAAAGGTTCTTCGTATGCGATTTGGAATCGGCGAAAAATCCGATCACACCTTGGAAGAAGTCGGACAAGATTTTGAAGTCACGCGAGAGCGGATTCGTCAGATCGAAGCCAAAGCGCTTCGAAAGTTGCGCCATCCTTCGCGAGCCAAGAAACTCAAGTCTTTTATCGATAACATTAGTTAATTAGCGCGCCGTTCCGTCGGCNNGAGTATACTGTCCCCAATTAAATTCGTTGGGAGGGGAAGTGAAACGTCGCTTTGCATTTGTCGCTGTCATTTCATCTTTCTGCCTAGTCGAGTCACTTCATGCGGAAGTCCGCGTTAATCCCGCTTCCCAGAAACTTCAACCCCTCACGTGCCCGCATGTCCTCCAAGCGGTGCGCGACAAGATGTCGGAATCACTTGGCGCTTCCTTTCGGGCGTCTAGAAACGATCGGGATTTCGTCCTTTACTTACGACTTCATTCTTTCGATGCCATGCCTATTCCAGAGCTACGCGTGGATTGGAATCAGATTTTGATTGAACAGATGAGCGCTTTAAACATTCGCGAACTTGGTTGGTCGGAAAATCGAGACGGCCAGCGAATCTTACGCGTGGAGGGGGCAAAAGATTCTCTTAAGAAATTTCTACGCCTCCGAGTTATTGAACGTGCGTCGCTCGTTCCTATCTGATGATTAATCCAATCGAGGGGTGGGGCGCTCTCTTTGATAG
>DDSI01000243.1 GCA_002343335.1 Bacteriovoracaceae bacterium UBA2394 | reverse complement strand
GCCCAGGAGTCCGAGATTCAAGACGACGCTTAAGCTCAGCAATACTTTTCGACGCGTTTGAAATCGATCGATCAGAATTCCGAGGGTGTAGTCCACGGACGTCGTGAGAAAAATAAGGGTGAGAAACCAAGGATGGATATAGCCATAAAAAAAATAACTGGCGATCGTGAGCCATAAATTCCTAAACCGAACTGGGAGGCTCCAATGCAATGCCAACACTAAGATCAGAAAAATAATGAAATCGATGGAATTAAAAATCATCGCTTTTGCTCGTCATCAAAAAAGGGGCGCAATCGTTTCACAAAGAGTCTAGTGAATTCCGGGCTATATTCTCGAGCGATGTGATCGTCAGCTTGGTACATTTCTTCTCGAAGCTCAGGATCTTCCGTGAAATCGTAGAAGCCAAATCCTTCCGCGGATAAGTATTCAATATAGGATTTCTGATATTTCTTCATCCGCTCACTATTGGCGGGCTTCTCTTTGTGAGGGTGGCGTGGCATTCGTACGAAGAATAGATTCAGATTGTTCGCTTTCGCTAACTCGACAATCGAAGGAAGGAATCCTTTAGAAACAAGCATTTTGAAGTCGAGGTCTTCATCCTTTTGTAGATGAACATTTTCGATAAATAACTGTCTTCGAAAGTTTTCATGGTGGAAGAGCTCATTGATTTTTTCTTTCACCTCAAAAGTGCGCTCCGGTGGAATGCCCGCCAAGAACGGATAGACAGAGTCAAATCCCTGTAAAACTTCACCCCTCAAATATCGCATGCTAAAGAGGTCAGTGATGCGCGTGAATATTTGTTCCTTGATCGTCTTAGGATATAGAACGCTATCGATTACAGGCTCATCAGCGGTACTGAATTGATCGACCTTCCCTTTGAGGGAACCAGTGGCACCAATTTTCGGAAGGGTAAAATAATTATCTCTGAAAAAAATAAAAATCCTTTGAGGACGGACTCCTGATGGAATGACGATATTTTTCAAAACCAAGTACCAGAATGCAGATCCACTTCCATATTGGACCAGGAGGAACGGCTTCTTAGGTTTCAGATATTCTTCCAGAATGGGGGGATTGATTTGGGATTCTAAGATAGAATCTCCAATCAATATGAAATCGGGCTTATCTTCTTTCAGCTTAACAAGTGGCCTATCGTCAAATGCCACGAATTTTTTTTGATGCTCACGCTCAGGGAGCAAAAGAACGGGTGCAACAAAAGCTGCAACGATCGAAATGACACGTAAGACACTGCCCCTCACCGCGAGAGAAATTTTAGCATTCCTTTCATGTGGGAAGTAACTACTATCAGGACATGGGAGATTCGGTCCTCGGGGTGGGTCATCTGGGTCCCGTTTTTTTCCGATAATACGCGCATATTACTCGGGTTTTTGAGCGAACATCGGGCCTGTTTTTTGCATCTTAGTTGCCCGTGGCGCAATGGTTTAGAGGACGACTGTTTTTCGTCGGCTTGGCATGCATGTTGTTTTGTCAGGCATTCGACTCACTTCACGCGCAATTCACTTCCGAGCAAATCGATTCCATCTGGCGAGAACTTCCCAAAACAGAAGAAGAGCGAATTTTTTATCATTGGACAAAGCCCGATGTGGGAGAACGCTGGATTCAGCAGGGTGGTCTCGATCAAGGCGAAATGGATTTTTACAACCAACCTACAGGTGATCGACAGGTCTATGGCGCCGGCATTTATTTCTCTGAAGACCCGCAGAGCAGTCGAACATTTGGAAGTTTTCTCACCATTTGGAAAGTGCGAAAGGGGCAGCCGATCTACGATAACAAAATTGTGGAGAGAATCATGGGTCGATCGCTCACCAATGACGAAATTACCGAGCTCGGTAAGCGAATTCCCTTTTTAAGGAAGGTGACCTCTCAATGGTGGCTCACTCATCATGCGGAAAATTTAAGTCACCCTGTGAATCCTGTGCTTGTAGAATTCCTAAAAGAAGAGCCGCGCTTCGATCGAATTCAAAAAGTTCTCGAGCATATTCGAAAGTTGAATCCTCAGGCGGCGGACTATCTGGATAGTTTTTTTCACTTAGCATCTTATTCTGATGGCCTCAGTCTCTACCGCGCCACGACGGTGAATCCCACCAATCCATGGCATGAATTTGAGCCGGAGAATTTCGAACGGTACAAAGCAATGCGAGCAAAATATTTAAATGAAGCGCATGCCCTGCAAACTTCTGGGGGGCGATTGTCTAGCAAAGATGGTATTACGGATGGCTATGCTAATTTTGGAAAGCCATCTGGACTCTTTTTTGGTCAGAGCCGCGACACGTGGGTCAAAGACCAAATCGATCTCCTTACGAGAATTAATTCCGATGTGAGAGGCATCGCTTCGTCGTTTCGGACGGAGAGTGTTCGCGCTGGTGGTCCGGAAGCGGGCAATCGATTTCTTGCTACTCACTCGCAAGCTGCCGCTCTCGCTCAAAATCCTTACCTTGAACTGAATGTCGTTCCAGACCCTCAACAGAGAGGTTTGCTGGTGGAGTATCATTACCCCGATGTTTATCATTTCAAAAAATTGAAGGGTCGCCTCAGCGATACTCTTTATCATTTGCTTGAAACCACGGATCCTGAAAAATTTAAAACCGATGACAAGCTTCGAAATGAAACAAATCAGAAGATCGTTTCTGAGCTGTTGCGTGGCTATATAAAATCAATTCATAATACGCCCATCAATTATGCCCATTTCATGGCCACATTGATTTCGATTCATCCTTATTCCGATTTTAATGGACGAACCGTGCGTATTTTTTCCGAACTCGCTGGAGTGGAAACCTCTAAAATTCTTCCCCACCTGTTTGAAAGCGATCTCGATATTCTTACAACGCAAGCAGGGTTGAAGCACAATCTTGCCGGAGCCACGCACGCCTACACGCATTTTGTCCGTGCGGTTGTAGAAGAAACTTTTGATGCAGTTCAACGAAAGAGGATGCCCATCTATTTTCAACACGCCATTATGAATCCCATTCTGCAGGCATTTCATTTGGGGGAGACGGATCAGCAGCTGACGCTGGCAGATGACGATTTAGAGAGAATTCGAAATCGAAATATGACGGATTTGTACAATCGTCACTTGGGTTTTGGTTGGGACGTCACCGCTGAAACATTAGATGAAGCATATCGCTATGCTGTAGAAACAAAGACCGAAAAGATTTTCTTTACGGCGTTGGAGGCATCGCTTTCTCGTCGGACCGTTACCAATGACGACAATCTCCTTTTGTGGACGAAAGTGATGGCCAACGAAAATTATTCAAAAGTTTTAATTTCAGAAGGGGTTCAAAATTCTCAGGCGCGAATGACCCGGGCTGTTCTCACCGATATGGCGAAATCACTTTCAGATTTGGAGAAAATAGCAAATGCTCCAAATCCAAATCGGTATGACTATCAATGGAGCAATTCCGAAATTTATGAAGTCTTAAGACGATGGAGCATTCTGCTTCAATTTTCGAATGCTCATCCCACTCCGGAGGGAAGCAAAATTGTGAACTCATTTGAGACTCTTCTGCGAGAACACGCGAAAAATTTTTCTAAGAAATACTCGGGAGAGTATCATAATGGGGTGGATTGGGGTGTCACCAAACGATTGGCCATGATCGCCCGTTATTTTAAGGACCGTGAACACCGAGATACGATCCTTGAGTGGATTGCCAATGGCCTCGTCATCAAGGGGTATCCAATCCCGCAGTCTATGGAACAGGCAGCGTATGTTTTGGAAAATGTGTTTGGACCAGAGGAAATTCATTCGAACAAGGAGTGGAGGCTCGCGGACAATAAAAAAATTGAAGTTTGGGAGCGCGTTTTAGACAACTTCTCAGACAAGTCCGATATTGCCGTTCCAATGCTCGAAGCAATTTTTCATACAAATTCTGAACGATCTTGGAAGCTCGGGAAGCCAGAGGACGAAGAGGCGATTCTGAAGCGAACGGATGGCGTCGTGATGAAGCTCCTAAAAACTTCTAATTCTCATGCCCATGGATTGGTCGACTACGGCATCCGACGAAAATTTTCGGAAGAGGTGTGGACCGATATCTACGATGCCAATCAACTGTCTGGCGATAAACTCCGTTTGGAAACAAATCGCTATATCACCCTGACACTTGGGCCTAATTCTTTCGCCATTGCACAGCGCTCCCTGCGACACGGGGAGGATTCGGAGGAGCACCCGTGGTCGATCAGGCTAAGAGAAAAGGAGATGAAAAATCAGAAGCCCTTGCTCAATGCACTTCGAAATTTTGCGTTGGATCCCACGACGATTCGTCCGGAAGGCCTGAGTCGCAATGCCCAACTACATCTTCTTTCGAGCCTTATTTCTGAGAACCTGGCGGTGAAGGCGCAAATCAAAAAGGCTAGAGAGATGTTGCTTGCGTCGAAGCGTACATCGCACTACGTCAGCGAACTTGCCGAGGCGCTCGTGAAGAAAGGTGAAGTGACAGATGAAATTCGGGACCACTTCGTCCCGATTATAAAAGCTGAAATTGTCGAGACTGATCTCGCGACGGCAAATCGAGCGGCTGGACTTGCTCGGACTNNAGGACTTTGCAGGTCACCGATCGCATAAGCGATAAAGAGATTTCTCAGAATCGCGATCGGATCGCGAACGCCGGGCGTGATTATGGCGTTCGTCAGTTGGGCTGGGTTTTTGCGGCAAAATTTCCGACTGATTCGCTTACAGCGGAAATCGTGAGGCGCGCGGAAGATTTTGACAATGAGTCCGTCTGTGAATGGTTTGATCGTCAGAATCATGTTTCGGAAGAGCTCTTTAAGCATCTTCTAAGTCGTTCAGCGCGACCCTCGATGTTTGGAATGTATGTGGATCCTAAAATTGTGGCGTCGATCATCGTGATGCTCAATAAGCACCCCAATGATGTAGCGATGTGGACCGCCGCATTTGATCGCGTATTCTCCAGTAAAGCAATCTTTGAAAAGGATTTGCCGGGAATGATGGCGAAGTTAGTCTCGCCAAGTGCGGAAGTCCGAGCTGCACTGCCGGAAGAGCTTCGGAAGTACTTCCCATCCACTGTTTCTTCTTTGGGCGGAGACTCAGCGCCTGCGCTTTCCGATGTGAGGAGCTGCACCACTCAAGTAGGACAACTCGTGGGCGCGCCTTAATTTTAGTAGCTGAAAAATTTCACTTCGCATTACCATAAAGACATGAATTGGAAGACGTCCGATAAAAAGGTTTGGGTGGGGAGAGTTTTGAGCCTGCTCATTTCGGTCCCCTTTGTGATCAGTGGCCTGATGAAGTTGAATCCGAATGAACAAGTCATTCAGGGAATGGCGCATCTTGGATTGCCCGAAGGAGTTTTGTTCGGGTTGGCGATTTTGGAACTCAGTTGCGTCATTCTCTATCTCGTTCCGCACACCGCGATTCTGGGAGCAATTCTTCTGGCGGGTTACATGGGGGGCGCGATTCTTGCGCACCTTCGAGTGGGGGATCCTTTTTATCAGCAGGCCTTATTCGGGATTATCGTGTGGCTCGGGATTTATTTGCGTGAGCCTCGTCTTCGCCAAATTCTCCCGCTTCGAAAATGCGATCGTTGAGCGACTCGGCTTTAGTTAGAGGGAATGGCCTCGCGACCCCTTAAAGGACCTGTTAAGCCCTTCTCATGGGACAAAAAACTATTTCACGTTTTCTTGAGGTGGCAACGGCATTTGATAATGACGTGCAGGAATTAGAAAGACTGGCTCATCAATTGAGTGAAGTTCGATTTGATAAAGAATCGGGACTTCTTCGGGCACAAAAATTGATGGGTCATTTTGCCGACTGTGGCGCGCGCGTCGGTTCGGGTGTGGAAGTCTTAGCGAGCGAACTCGATTCGATGCGTACGCGCGCGGAGGTTGCGGCCGAACTCGTCGCTGGACGCATGGAGGAGTTCCAAAGTCGCCAAGCCGAAGTTCAAGCAATTCTCGCGCGATTCCAAAGAT
Organism: Bacteriovoracaceae bacterium UBA2394; assembly: GCA_002343335.1. GTDB lineage: Bacteria > Bdellovibrionota > UBA2394 > UBA2394 > UBA2394 > UBA2394. The sequence goes on along the minus strand of DDSI01000243.1, from coordinate 4,482 downwards.
TAGGTGAAAGCGCCCAGTCGCTTACCCTCCGAATTGCCGATGCGAAAAAGAATGCGCTTGCTGCAGGTGGCAGCGAGCCGATCTCGAATTATCTACCGGAGTTCGATTTGCGCCTTGCCACTCTTCTCAACGAGGCGGAAGCGTTGCGAGAAGCTGCGAAAATTTCTGAGATGAAAAATCTGGAGAAAAATGCTGATCTTCTGAGCCGCAGTTTGAATGAAGCCCACGCTCGACTGAAATCCATGTAATTTAACCCCAACTTAAGCTGCCAGGTCTTCGATATCGGGTTGGCTGCTAACGGGCTACGTCTACCGAAAAGTGTTCTGAAAAGCACAAAAGGAGCGCTACAATTGTCAAAAAGGGACCCTTTATGACCACCGCAGAATCTTCCGTAAGAGTAACCACCATTGATTTAAAGACCGGCGAGGTTTTGTTTCGTGAAGGCGAGAAATCCAAATCTGTTTTTGTCGTGATTTCTGGCCGGTTGCGGGTATCGGTCACGACCAGTTCGGGGCGAAAGGAGATTGGTCAGCTCGGTCCCAATCAATTGGTCGGAGAAATGGCGCTCTTCTCCGAGGAGCCTCGCGTGGCCACTGTCGAAGCGGCGATGCCCACCACCGTGTATGAACTCGATACTTTCAATTTCGAAGTTTATTTCAAGCAGCAACCCGACTGGCTGAAAATTCTCATCAAAGCTCTCATCGCCAAAATCAAAATTGCGAATGAGAAAGTGCTGACTAATGTGAAAGGCTAGCCAACGCCTCCACTGAATCGCCACAATTTTGCTGAGACCTCGCTAATCTCTCTTTCAATATGATCGCCTTCGCCGCGCGATAGCCCCGATACATCGCTTCTTCCACTGAAGGTAGTCCAAGCGTGCTTGAGGCGAAGTAGATGTCGCCGACGGGTTGCGAGAGCGATTGAATTTTTCGGAAGAAGCCCGGTCTCACTTGATGAATGGCATCTTTCCAGAAAATACTCTGAAATTTTTCCACCGTGAGGGGAACTCTTTGATTGGGGGATTCATTATAGATCCTCAGAAAGCTGCTGATGGCTATCTTTCGAAGCTCTTCAATTCGCTCTTTGGAAGGCGTTTCCTTTTCTTCTACAAGAGGCTGATAAAGATTAATCAAGGTGACCTCAGAATCATAGTGATGCTTAGGATCCATCCACTGGGTGGCAATTGCGTCGGTGGGTTCGCCCACCTGATATTCACCGTCATGAATCCAAACATCGTAACCAGCATCCTTTGGATAATTTCGCACCCACACTTGGTGAATCAAGTAGGGAGTGTAGCGAATCGATTCGATCGCCTCGACTTTGTCCGATGCGATCTGCGAGAAATTTTTCACGAGCTTGGCGGAAACTTTTGGAGGGAGTGCCATCACGACGGATTTGGCGTGATCGATTCGCGCGACCTTAGAATGAATATCCTCCGAAGTGACGGTTCCCCCCTCTTCGCGAGGTTGTACCGAAGACGCCGTAACGCCCGTTCGAATCTCCACCAACTTCGATCGCGATTTGAGAATATTTAGAATTCTTTCCACAATCTCCCCGGTGGCTTTGGTGGAGGTGAAGCGATCTTCCACTTCCGACATGTAAAAATTTGCGAGCGCCAATGCGGAAACTTCGCCGACCGAAAGTCCCAGAGCCGATCGCGTATACACATCAATTAAATCGAGCACCGCGCGCATGGGATCGTCCTCGCTGATGCGAGGATCGCTCATAATTTTTTTGTAAAGCGCTTTAGCTTCCGGGCTCGTGCGTCGTTTCAGAGCGACGGGCATATTTCGGATCCATTCTTCTGCTGTCCAATCATCCATCGTCAAATTCTTTGCATCCTCAATGGGATGAATGGGAATAAGATTTCGATCATCCGCTCGCATTAGTTCTTCCAAGAAGAGTTGAAAATTTGGAGGTGCCTCCGCGAGAAATTCCTTTCCCCAAATGTGGCGATACATTTTTCCTTTGTAGAGAAAGGAGTCGGACGGTCGATATATTCGAAATCGATCCGTGGATTCGCCAATTCCTAAACGTTCAAAGAGTTTTTTTTGCCAGCGTTTGTCAGGTGAGCTCCAGTACGCTGCCGCGCGCGAGTGGGTGAGGCCATCGGCAGTGGTATCGTGGCTGGCAAGCCCGCCCACGAAATCATTTTTTTCCAAAATGAGAACGCGCTTTCCTTGGTCGCTCAAGTAGAGTGCCGTGCTGAGTCCTGCCAATCCTCCGCCTACAATGATGGCGTCGTATTGAAGTTCATCGTGGCTGCTGACGAGGCTGATACACTCGGCTCTTTTGAATGATGTCAGCGATACGATTGTTAAAGCGATCAGAATGGATCGAATTCCCCTCACGACAAACCCCCCTCAAATTGTTCCCTACCTTTCGGTCTACGAAAACGCGCCGCGATGTGTCAATCATTCGTGAGCCACCGACCAATGGCTTATAAATTCAAGTTCTCACGAACCTAAAGCGCGTTTAGACAGGTTGTATGGCTTTAGAAACCAAACCGATCGAGTTGAATACCGCGAGCCCGTCCTTCGCGCTTCCAGGAGTCGACGGAGGTCTTCATAAATTGGAGGACTACGCGTCTAAGGAGGTTTTGGTGATTGGATTCACCTGCAATCACTGTCCCTATGTGCAGGCTTATGAGGAGCGGCTTATTCAGTTGGTGGATAGCTTTAAGGGCAGAAGTATCGCCTTCATTTGTATCAATCCCAATGACGATCGTAGCCATCCCGAAGATTCATTTGAGAAAATGCAAGAACGCGCAAAGGAGAAGAAATTTAATTTCGATTATTTGCGCGACGACACACAAGAAATCGCGCGCGCATTTAACGCCGCATGCACGCCGGAATTTTATGTCTACGATAAAGAACGCAAACTTCGTTATCACGGAAAACTAGACGACTCACCTCGAGAACCCTCGACTGTGAAAGTACCTTATTTAAAAAACGCGATCGAGGATCTACTCGCCGGAAAATCGCCCCGCCTTGAGCAAACCTCCGCCATCGGCTGCAGCATCAAATGGAAGACAAATTAATTTAATTGGGGACAGTATATGTTTTCACTAATTAAAGGTGGAAATGAAAACTAGAGCGTCGGGTAATCCGTCGGCAGTACCTGCTCATCACTGTAAAAAGTGAAAGGGTATCCTGTCCCCAATTTTTGCAAGGTTTTCCATGGGGCAGCTACTTTTTGCATACCGGGCAATTCTGCCGTATCTGCGCCACTTATAAGGGACCTCCCGATGGCGCAAGGATTGCATTTAAACAGCCTGGATGTCTGTTGAGGTTAAATCCCTTTTCGTTTGGATGAGTGCGCTTGCTTGCCTCATTTCCCCCTCATTCACGGCACACGCCCAGACTTCCACCGTTGCAAAGAAACCCATCGCGCTTTTACTCGGAAGTTCCTCGATCAAGCGCTGGGAATCCCGCGCGGCGAATGATTTTCCTGAATATGATGTGCGTACGATTGGTCGCAATGGCGGTTACTACAAAGATATTCTGAAAGACATCGATCAAGTGCGTGCGATTCAACCTCGGGAGATCGTGCTCTATGCGGGAGATAATGATCTCGCGGGAAATATTCCTCTCTTCCCCGATGCCAGAGGCGTTGAAGGAACATTGAATGATTTCAAAAAAGTGGTGGCGGCCCTTCACGCCGCCGCTCCGCAAGCGCACATCCAGGTAATCTCAGTGAAACCCTCGCCGAATCGTCGAGCCGAGATGCCCCAGGTGCGACAACTGAATTCTCAACTCCGTCAGGAAGTTGAAGTGAACAAAAATTTCATGTCCTACACGAATGTGCATGATCAAATGCTCGATAGCGCCGGCAATCCTCGCAGCGAATTATTCGACGATGGCCTGCATTTGAATTCTCAAGGTTATGATCTTTGGAAAAATGAAGTGCGACAAGGCTTCGCCACGCTCCCTAAGGGCCGACCGCGCACGACTCCACTTGTACAAAAGGTGAAGGGTCCGGCTATTTGTCCGCAACCCACAGGCGCTCCCGCGAAACCCGAAGTTCGCCAAGTGAGCCGCGTACTCAGTCATGCGGAGAATGCAAATGCGCGTCGCCCACTTCCTCGCGAATGTATTCCTTCCAATAATCGATCCGCCCCCGATTCACCGAAGCGACTCCTCTTTGTGCGTGCGGGAATTGGTGGACAAGCTCTCGATGGCACTTATGGCGAAGCAGAAAGAGCGATCGCAGCCGGCAAAAATGGGGGCCCATGCAATCAAGGAAAGCCGCTCATGAAAAACATTTGTGAGATGAGCAAGGATCCCAATATCGAAGTTTTTTATTACGCTGAATCCTTCACGGGTCGCATGCTCGCATGTATGCGAGATTTAGGAACGCGCGCCTATGACGACGGTCGAGGGGGCGCGGTGTTCTCCACAATCTCGATGGCCAATTACAGCATTTCGGCGACCGATACCAAATCAATTGCGAATGCGCTTGCGAAGAGCAACATACGACTCA
>DDSI01000098.1 GCA_002343335.1 Bacteriovoracaceae bacterium UBA2394 | reverse complement strand
CATCACGAAGGACGGGTGGCCGGTCGCACAACCCAAATTCACGAGGCGACCTTCGGCGAGCACAATCACTTCGCGTCCGTCTTTAAATTTATGAATGTCGACTTGCGGCTTCACTGTGGTCTTCTTGGTGTTTTTATTTAACCAAGCCATGTCGATTTCGATGTCGAAATGGCCGATGTTGCAGACGATCGCGCCGCTTTTCATCTTCGAGAAATGTTTGTCCGTGATGATGTCGCAGCATCCGGTGGCCGTCACATAAATGTCGGCCTCGGTGACGGCTTCTTCCATGGTCACCACTTGGAAGCCTTCCATCGCGGCTTGCAGTGCGCAGATGGGATCGATTTCCGTGATCAACACGCGCGCGCCGTAAGAACGCATCGAGTGCGCGCATCCTTTGCCCACATCGCCGTAGCCTGCAACCGCCACAACTTTTCCGGCAATCATCACATCGGTGGCGCGCTTGATTCCGTCTGCCAACGATTCTCGGCAACCATAGAGGTTATCGAATTTCGATTTGGTCACGGAATCATTCACATTGATGGCGGGAACTTTCAATTTCCCCTTTTTAAAGAGCTGCTCCAGGTTGTGAACGCCCGTCGTGGTTTCTTCCGAAAGACCGATGATGTTCTTCATTTCTTTCGCAAATTTATCCAAGTGCATCATGTTGGTGAGGTCGCCGCCATCATCCAAGATGAGGTTGTAACCTTCTGCACCCCAGCCGGTGATGGTCTGCTCGATACACCAGTTGAACTCTTCTTCGGTCTCACCTTTCCAAGCGAATACCGGAATTCCCGCGGCCGCAATTGCCACGGCGGCGTGATCCTGCGTGGAGAAAATATTGCAAGACGACCAACGAATTTGCGCGCCGAGCTCTATCAAGGTTTCAATCAACACTGCCGTTTGAATGGTCATGTGCAAGCAACCTGCGATGCGGGCGCCCTTCAAAGGCTTCTTGGTGCCATATTCTTTTCGAAGCGCCATTAATCCCGGCATTTCGGTTTCAGCGATTTCAATTTCTTTGCGGCCCCAATCCGCCAGCTCTTGAAATCGGGCCGGATTGTTCATGGCCTCTTTGCAAACTTTATAATCTAAATTGGACGCGACAGAAGAACGCGCACTTTTTGCGACAGCTAATTTCGGACTCATATGTGACTTCCTTTTTTTTATAGACCTAATAATCGTTTAAGATCCGCGACTCGATCAAGCTTTTCCCAGGAGAATTCACTACGCCCGAAGTGGCCATAGGCAGCCGTAGGGCTGTAAATAGGACGCTTCAAGTCGAGGTGCTTGATGATTTGAGCGGGTTTCATTCCGAAGATCTCTCGGATGGCGACTTCGATCTTTTCTTCAGGGACCTTTTCCGTTCCACCGCAGTCCACTAGAATCGAAACAGGATCAGCCACTCCAATGGCGTAGGCTAATTGAAGCAAGCATTTGTCTGCCGCACCGGAGGCCACCACATTTTTCGCAACATAGCGCGCCATGTAGGCTGCAGAACGATCCACTTTAGAGGGATCCTTTCCAGAGAACGCTCCACCCCCGTGTGGGGCTGCGCCGCCGTAGGTATCGACGATGATCTTTCGACCCGTCAGACCGCAATCGGCTTGAGGGCCGCCCATGACAAATCGTCCCGTAGGATTGATGTAGTACTTGGTCTCTTTCGTAATCAAATGGGCGGGAAGAGTCTTCTTGATGACTTCTTCCATGATGGCTTCTTTCACTTGCTCGTGAGTAACGCCCTCTTCATGCTGCGAAGAAACCACGATCGCCGTGATGGCCTTCGGCTTTCCCTGCTCATATTGAATCGTCACTTGAGTTTTTCCGTCCGGGCGGAGGAAGCGAACTTTGTTATTCTTTCGCACTTTCGAAAGTTGCTGAGTGAGTGCGTGCGAGTATTGGATTGGCGCGGGCATGAATTCCGGCGTTTCGGTGCAAGCGTAGCCGAACATAATTCCTTGATCCCCAGCGCCTTGTTCTTTGTGAAGGCCTTCGCCTTCCGTCACTCCCATGCTGATGTCGGGAGATTGTTTATCGATCGTCGTCATCACAGCACAGGTATGGGAATCAAATCCCATGTCGGAATGGGTGTAGCCGATATTCTTAATCGTGTTTCGTACGATTTCCGGCACGTGCACATAGCAGTTTGTGGTGATTTCGCCAGACACGACGGCAAGGCCGGTTGTCACCAATGTTTCACAAGCCACTCGAGCGTCTTTATCTTGAGTGAGGATCGCATCTAAAACTGCATCAGAAATCTGATCTGCAATTTTATCCGGATGACCTTCTGTGACGGATTCAGAAGTAAAAAGATAAGGGCGCTTCGAAGATGAAGTCATAGAACGTTGATCCTTTCTGTTATTGCTGCGTTTTACCGAAGAGGATCGCCGACGGTCTATCGTTTTTGACGAGCGTTTTGGTGCCATGGACAAGAAATACTAGGGCAGCCGAGGTACTTCGACAATGACTTAGGAGAGCCTAAGATCCTGGTGTTCGATGGCTATCGGGAAATCCAGGCCTTTGGAAGCTTTCAATTCCTCTGCAAGCCGGTTTGCCATGTAGACAGAGCGATGTTTTCCACCGGTGCAGCCTATGCCTATGGAGAGGTAAGCCTTCCCTTCTGCAGCATAATGAGGGACCAAAAACTTGAGGTAGTCCTTTGTGCGATCGACCCACTCCTTAGCGCGGGGGTCGCTAGCGATGAAATCACCCACGGATTTGTCCAAACCATTTTGATCGCGAAGCTCGGCGTTGAAGTGAGGGTTGGACAAAAATCGAACGTCGAAAACGATATCGCAATTTTTGGGCGTTCCATACTTGAACCCAAAGGAGACGAATCGAACCTGCATGCGATCCATACCGGGTCCACCATATTGCTCCACGATACGACGCTTCAAGGAATGAACATCCATCGCCGAAGTGTCGATGAGCGTGGTTGCAAGATCTTTCAGGTCCGTAAGAAGTTTTCGCTCTTTGGCGATACCATCCACCACGGAACCGTGTGAGAGAGGATGCTTTCGCCGCGTTTCCGAAAAGCGCCGAGTAAGAACCTCATCGGAAGAATCTAAAAACAAAATTTCCGCATTCTTGAAATTAGGAAGCACTCGGCGAAACACCACGGGATATTCATCCACGAAGGAAGAATCGCGAAGATCCATCACGAGCGCAATTTTTGAAAATTTTGAAGTCGGCCCGCTAATCAGCTCGGCAAAATTCTCAAAAAGCTTAATCGGTAGATTGTCGACGGCGTAATAATCGAGATCCTCAAACGCATTCAGCGCCGTAGATTTTCCGGAACCGGACAATCCTGAAATAATGACTAATTTCGTTACCACTTTTTAAGCTTCCAAAACTTCGACGAGAACGAGCGTGATGTTGTCATCCCCGCCACGTTTATTGGCCAGATCTACCATGGTTTTGGCGGCGAGCAAGGGTTCACGTTCGCGAAGCTCTTTCTCCATCTCCTTGGCATCGACCAGATTGCTTAAGCCGTCCGAGCAAAGAAGATAAGCGTCGCCTGCCTTCAATTTTTTGTTCACGAGATCGACTTCCACTTCCGGCGTGACGCCTACGGAGCGAGTAATAATATTTTTAAACTGGTGTGTTTTCGCTTCTTCCTGCGTGATCAAGCCGCTCTTCACTTGCTCATTCACCAAGCTGTGATCTTCCGTAAGCTGCTCTAGAATTCCATCGCGATACAAATAACCACGCGAGTCTCCGACATGACCCAGAACCGCTCGCTTGCCGTCAATATGCAGCGCGATCACGGTCGTTCCCATTCCGCGAAGCGCTTTATCTTCCTCCGCCTTAGCGACAATTTTAGCTCCAGCGTCTTGTATCGAGTTTCTTAAAACATGATCTCCCTCGAGCTTTGTATTGCCTTGCGTGCTCCGAAACATCTCTTCAATCGTGGTGATGGCTATTCGACTCGCATATTCGCCGCCGGCGTGACCGCCCATGCCATCGGCAACGATGAAAAGATTCAGCTCATCATTGATGAGATAAGAATCCTCATTCTTCTGCCGTTTGCGACCGACATCTGAGATAGCACAAGAGCGAATGCGCATATAAAAACCAGTTTCTAGACTATCACGGCCCAATTTCTGACGCCTATTTCAAATCAGCTCGACTCTTTCTCTTTCGCGCTCAAACCCCATCGAAGCTTCTGACGCAGAGACTGATAGTAATGCGATGGGCCTACTCCTGGCGGCAAAACGAGCTGAATTCTCTTCGGCGATTTCCGAACTTCAACGCGGTCGCCCGTTTCCATTTTGATAGCGAGGTGACCATCCAGCGTTACAAAGACGTCCGACGAATGTTTCCCGAGTCTGAGCACAATACGTGAAGCGTCTGAGACTACGATGGGCTTGTTCGTGAGCGACTGGGGACAAATCGGGGTGAGTTGAAGGGCCTCTATGCTCGGCGTGAGAATTGCACCGCCAGCCGCGAGATTGTAAGCGGTCGAACCCGTGGGAGAGGAAACCACCATTCCGTCGGCTCGGTAGGACGACAAAAAATGATTGTCGATAGAAACATCGAATTCAAAAAGACGTGATAGTGCCCCCTTACTCAAAACGGCATCGTTCATCGCATGGACCATTTGTTTCTTTCCACGCGCTTTGATGGTGACCGCTAAGCAGCTACGGGATTCTGAGGACACTTTTTCCTTGGATGATTCAAAAAGTTTCTTAAGCGCTTCTTTGGAAGAAGAAGAATGAAGATACGTTAAAAATCCAAGGTGCCCCGCATTGATTCCGAGCAAATGCGCCTTCTTCCATCCATCGCCCGACAAAAGATGGCGCGCGCTCCGCAGCAGCGTCCCATCACCTCCAATCGAGAGCAAAAGATCCACTCGATCGGCCCAATTTTTAATGGATTGAATCTTTAAGGGGAGATCTTTTGACAATTTTTTGATGGAATTTACCTCGGCAATTTTTGCCGACTCCCAATCTAAGTAGAGATGAGAAATGACACGTTTCGTGTGATAGATTTTAAGGAGTGGTAGTAGTTGCTTAAAGACTAGGAGGGCCTTGGAGTCTGATTGCTTGAGCGCAATTCCCACGCTGCGAAACATTCGCATAGGCTGGACGAATTTCGGAGGTTTGAAAAGTAAGCATTATGAGCATCCATGAACGTCTCAAAATAATTCGCGAAAAGATGGAAGCTGCCCAGAAGCGCTCCAAACATCCGCCTGAGCATGTGACTTTAATGGGCGCGAGTAAGGGTCAGAGTCTAAATTCCATTCGTTCGGCGACGGAACTGGGAGTCTTGGATATGGGCGAAAACTATGCCCAAGATCTTATCGCAAAGGCGCCGCTCTGTTTGGATACGAAAGTCCGTTGGCATTTTATTGGGAGGCTACAGTCCAATAAGATCAAGCACATCATTCCTTACGTGACGTCCATTGGCTCCGTGGATTCACTCGAGCTGGCGGAGAAAATTATGCGCATCCGTGAATCCTTGGATGCAGCGCGTCCCCCCGTGCCGATTTTGCTACAAGTAAATTTAGGAAACGAAAGACAAAAGGCCGGCCTGCCGCCTCAAATTATCGAAAGTCTTTTTGATTCATTTCTAGAAATGTCAGGAATTCGGGTGGCGGGGCTCATGTGTATTCCGCCACAATCCAAAGATGCTGAAAAAACTCGAGTTCACTATCGAGCGATGAAAGAACTTTTCGATCGGCTTAAGCCTCGCCATCGAAATTCTAAAGATTGGCAAGTTCTTAGCATGGGCATGAGCGCGGACTATGAAGTGGCTATCGAAGAAGGTTCCAATTGCATTCGGATTGGTGAAGCGCTATTCGGTCCTCGCCCTAGCGAATGACGATTTCTACTTTCACTCTTCTGCTCGCCTCCGCGTCGCCACGGCGCCACGAACTCTTGCGCTCATTTTATAAATTTCGAATTGCCCCCGCGGATATTGATGAATGTGTTCGAAAGGGCGAGGGGCCGCGCGCCTATGTCCTTCGTATGGCTAGAGAAAAGTGGATGAAATCCGCCGGCGCTCAAAGGCGATCCGAGTTGGTAGTCGCGGCCGATACCAGCGTAATTCTGGGACGAGAGATTTTGGGAAAGGCGGCGAATGCAGCGGAGGCAAAGCGCATGCTCGCAAAACTCTCCGGCAAAGAGCATATCGTTCTGACGGCGATCGCCGTGGGCTGGTCATCGAAGCGAAGTCCCGGCATTTTAAAAACGGTGCGAACCCGTGTGAAATTTCGGAAATTAAGTGGGAAGGAGATCTCTCTCTATCTTCGAATGGGCGATTGGAAAGGAAAGGCCGGCGCCTACGCCATTCAAGGAAGGGCTTCAACACTCGTTGATGAAGTTCGAGGCTCTCTGTCGAATGTTATCGGTTTACCCCTTGTAGAAACGCTCGAAGCCATTGCGCACGTGCGTGCACAGTCCCCTTAAAAAAGCGAGATTTTCCCCTCACACTAAGGCGCCGCAGCATGGGTTTTATGCAGTCTGGCGGCCCATTTCGTCGCGGCATAGCCCTTGCTAATTCAAAGGGCATGAAGCGCATGACGGCCCATGAAATTCTTGGAATCCCAGAAGATGCCTCCGTCGAAGATGTCCGCTTTGCGTACCACACGTTGGCGCGGGAGCTGCATCCTGATGTGGGCGGTGAGGTCGAAGAATTTCTCAATCTGCATCGAGCTTATGAAATTTTGAAATCTCACGAGAAGGCAGAGCGGCTCGGATCGATTCCCATTTTTCGATCGAAGCGAAAGGGTCGTTCGGCGTATTCGGAGAATGTGTTTCAACTCTTGGAGAACATGAAGGCTTTGGGTTTGGGGAAACGTAAATTGAACTAATGAAGTAGATCGGGGGGAATATGAAAGGCGTGGGTAGAGTGATGAATCGACTAGGGA
>DDSI01000269.1 GCA_002343335.1 Bacteriovoracaceae bacterium UBA2394 | reverse complement strand
CCCCCACCGTGACGGACGCCCCTTTGCCCTCGGACGGCGGTCATTATCTTTCGGATCTGGGATTCAGTGGTCAAAACTTCTGGGGACCTTTTGAGCTAGATAGCAGCAATGGTGAGCAGGCCGGAGGCGACGGGCGCAAAATTCAATTCGGGACTACCGGATACACAAAGGGAATTGGAGCACATGCTTCAGCCAATCTTATATTTCCATTGAATAATCAATATACCGCGCTACGAGGGTTCATTGGCATCGACGCCGAAGTCGGAGCCAACGGATCTGCGATCGTTGAAATTTATCGTGACGGCGAAAAAATTTACACATCGCCACTTCTTTTGGGAGGCCAGTCTCCTAAAGAATTGGATTTAGATGTGCAAAATGCCTTGTCGCTTGAAATTAAAATTTTGGATGGAGGCAATGGCACACTCCACGATCACGTTTCACTCGCTCACGGGCGTTTGATTCCAAAAATTGAATCCGTCACTCCGCCATCCTCTAATCCAAGCGGCTCGGATAACAATGGTACCCGATCCTTCAGCGGCGATTTCTCCGATGGCAGCACGAGTATGTCCTGCTCCCTTCAATTGGATTCAACGTCCGCCAATCCTGTGAAGAATTCTTCTCAATTTTTATTACTTTTGGTGAGTATGGTTATCGTCATTTTACGACGCGTAACATCAAAAAAGTCTCAAAAAGAACAACCGGGTAGCGCACACACAACATAAAACGAAAAGCAACTCCTGAGAAACAGAGGGGGGCGGTTAAATACCGTCCCCCTCTCATATTTTTCACTCCCTCTTTAAAAGTGAGAGAGACTCTTCCGCGAAAGTCGAAACGAGCCTTATACTGAATCATCAAAAGGGAGGAACTAATTCAATGCTTTCAACTATTCTCATGACTCTAGCTCTTACATCGACACCTGGAACCAACTGCTTTGCTCAATACGATCATTGCATTCGCGGAAGCGAAGGCAATTGTTCGGTAAAGAAAGAAGCTTGTGTCAACAACACCTGGACTCCATCTGCCGATGCTTCAACGGATAAACCTGTAAAAGGTTCCAAAAAAGATTGGAGAGCTTCGAAGAAAGGTGCAAATCGCACGGCTCAAGGCAAAACTTCTGAAATCAAATAAGATTGTTTGCCATTTCATTTCGGAAAGGGAGGGTCTTTACCCTCCCTTTTTTTCTTGTTAGTTGGTCTCGCTTCGCTTCGGCATTATTCGCAAGTAGTATATTCCTAAATCAGAGCGAGACTGTTCACGATAACTTTGATCCAAAATCCTTTGAATGCTAGGGAAGTTTTCAAGCTTCAATTTTTGTGCACAAGAATAGCGATTATCTTGAACCCAAAAAATAACCTTCGGCGCATTCTTTTGAAGATCTTCGATCAGTCTCAAATAATTAGCTCGATCAAGCGACTCTCGCAATTGCTCTTCAGAAGTCTGGCAAATATCAATTTGTCCAAAGGTATGTTGAAAGCAGAAGTGCTTAACCGCGGGCTGCCTTTCACTGGCTGCGTAAGCCACATGAAGCGCATTGGAGACCCAAATTTTATCCGACGGTTCCGTATCGAGCTGAATCTGCTTCACAAGAAGACGAGTCGCCGTCGTCCAACTCTTGTTCTGATCATTCAACTGCCGGTAAACAAATAACCCCTGAAAGACCCATAAATTTAAGACCACCAAAACTCCACCGATGCGAAGAACTTTTCCGGGATTCGTCGCTCGTGAAAATCCTAAAGCCGCAAGCGATGCTAAAAGAGGAATGAGCACAATATAGTGTGTTTGATACATTCGAAACCCAAGCATGAGTGTCGCAACACTGCATAAAATGAAAACCAGGCCATCTCGAAATTGTTCCCCTGAAAGCATGCGAAGCTCTTTGTAGCGTCTCAGCGCCAAAAGGCTTCCAAACAAAATCCCAAAGAGCGCGCCAGCGCAATAACCTAAGTTTGTGAGAATATCCCAAACGCGTCCCCAATTGTTCGGAGCAATGTATCCCGCGCTTTGCATGAATGCCTCGCTCCAAATCGTTTCAAACGGAACTCGCGTTAAAATCCAAGGCGCAAAAAAACCGGTGAGAACGCCTAAGAAGGAAAATCCAACCGGAAGCAAGCCCCGCTTCAAACGAATGGCCGCATCAAAAATCAAATAGCCCACAAATACAGCGAAGATCACCGACGGCTGTTTGATATTCATGCTGAGCCCGCAAGTAAGCCCTGCCCCGAAAGTAAGGAGAATAGACATGCCCGGACGCCAAGCGAAGGATGCGTTCGACCGATACGCTAAAGCGAACCACGCTCCCATTAATAATAGAGGCACGTAGAGTCGTTCCGAAGAAATCGTACCAAATTCGATTGTCCCCATGCTCAGACAAAAGAAAATGCCTGCCCACATTGCCCCCACCTTTCCCATGCCGGAAAGTTTCAAACTTTTTTGAAGGACAACTCCTCCCAAAGCAACCCATAGAATTAGAAATGTCCGAAATGCGAGAAGGGGCGGACCCCAATCGAACATCCCGTAGATTTCCAAAAAGAGTGGCGGCTTGTTGTCCGTTAAATTGACATAGAGGTTTCCATTGAATGCTTCTCGACCGAGGACCATCCATGCCGCTTCATCGCCGTGCACATAGGGCACAAAAAAATACGGCCAAAAAGCAAAAATAGAGGCGATGAGGCAAAAGGCAAACGCAATCATCGCCGCAGATCCGTTCGATCCCTCATGAGAGGATTCCATTTAAAAAATTCTTCGATCTGCCATCTCATTTGCTTTGTATCCGCCGCTTTACAGGTGTTCGCATAGAGCGTGTGACCATAATCTAACCACGGACTCGAGTGATAAATTAAAAATTTCATCTTTCGAAGTGTCCACGACTCTACATAAAACTCTTCGGCGAAATCGAGAGCTCTTAACAAAAATCGTCCATAGAGTTGCGCTTCCTCCGACGGATTCTGCGGGAAATTTTTTTCCGCCTCCTCCACTCCGAATCCCACAAGCCAAGGCTTTGCAAGAAGGGCCCGCCCCATCATCACTCGATCGCATTTCGTGGACGAGAACATTGCGTGGATATCTTCCTTGCATTGCACATCTCCATTCCCCACGACGGGAATCTTCAGCTGTTCCTTCAGCCTTCTAATTTGACTCCAATCGGCTGACCCTCGACGCTTTTGTTCTGCCGTGCGTGGGTGCAATGTGACCCAGGAAGCGCCAGCCTCCTCTAGACCCTTTGCAAATTGAAGCAAGAAATCAAAATTCGATTGCAGCCCCGCGCGAAGTTTGACGGAAACCGGGCGAGAGGTTGACCGCACCGCCATCTCAGTGACGGATTTGGCATAAGCTCCATCGCCCATGAGTGCGACACCATAGTTGTGCTGAAGGACATGCTTCACGGGACAACCCATGTTGATGTCGATGGCCTCCGCCCCCCAATCTTCCAATTTTTTAATGGAATCGCGAATGAAAGACTCCTCATTGCCAAGAAGTTGAGGAACGAGTCCTCGATCGCGATCGCGAAAAAAAATTTCCGGAGTTTGTTCCTCTGATTGATATGGAAGGCGACGGCTTGAAAGCATTTCCGTGGGCCAAAGACTCTTAACGGCCTTCGGTAGAAACTCCTGCATCGCCATTCGAGTCGCGCAATGGCTGAGTCCAACCATGGGCGCAAGAACCACTCGTGCCTCACAGGCCTGGATCAAAAATTCACTCCAATATTGAGATAATGTTCAAAGGCATTATCATCCACGCCATAGCCGAAATCATAGCCCACCAATGGAATGGCGATTCCTTTGAAATAAACACGGAGCCCCCCGCCGATTCCGTTTCGCCAGTTATCGCGTTTGAACTTCCGGTCTTTGAAATAGATCACCGCAGAATCCCAAAAGGTGACTCCCCGCAAGATTAGCCGCTTGAAATTGTAAATATGGAAGATGAGTTCATGATTGAAGGAATAGCGAGTGTCCCCGCGAAATTGTCTATCGCGATACCCTCTCAAATTTGTGCCTCCCATCTGAAGCTCTCGGTAGAAAGGCAACGTCGATCCAAATTGCGCGGAGCCATTTCCGACATAATGCAACCAATGCTCCCAAATGGAACGGCCATGCATGGCTCGTAAGCTCTGACGAAAATAATCGAAATCGCTCAAAAAACGGTTATCCGAAATCGTTGTTTCCAAAGAAATTTCCGATCCACTTGGAAGGCCATTCACATTTTGCGTATCTTTGTAATCGAATTGCACGACTCCCGCGATGTCGTGGCCGTCTCGAAGCGCGTCGGCGGAAAGAAGACGAGCACCTCCTGCCTGACTGAGCAAACGATGCTTCACCAATCGGTAGAATCCACCGATGGAAGTGCTAAAGCGAGGATTCCACTGAATACCAGGCAACAGCGTAAATCCCATTTCCTTCAAGCGAACCTTTCGCACTTCCATTCGATGGCTGTATTCCTTCATCGTGTCCCATCGATAAATAGCATCCAGACTGAGAGTCATCATCGAACCAAGCACACTAGGATCACGGTACCCAAGTACCGCCGTGCGATTATCCTTCGACCAATTTCCCGCGATCAAAACCTTCTTCGCATATCCCATAAAGTTCGAATCGCCATAGGCTAAACCTCCGCCGATTCCGTCGGAGGAATATCGAAAGTTCGGAATAATGAACCAAGACCATTTCTCCTTCACCGTAATCGTCAAATCGTAAGAATTCATGACATTGCTCTTTTTGAGCCCAAACTCCACCGTTTCAAAAAGAGAACTCGAAAGAATTGCTACTCGAGCGCTTTCCAAAATGCCGGGTGTAATTTCCTGACCACGCTCCAAACCACTCATCGAGATGATCACGGACGGAAATGTCTTCTTGGCTTCCTTTATCGTGATGTCTCCCAGTCGAGAAGACTGAGGGAGATCGTCTGCCTGAACACTCGGTATGACTGAAATTAATAATGCGCTCAGGAACGCTAAACGAAAGATAGGATTCATGACTTCCCACTCTGGCAAAATCCGCGTAAGCGGGCAATTTAACGTGAGAGCTTCTTCACTTGCGAATGTCGGAAACAGCTCAATACATGGTCATTCACCATCCCGGTGGCTTGCATATGGGCGTAAACGACCGTGGGACCCAAGAAGCTAAATCCCCTCTTTTTAAGATCTTTGGAGATCGCTTCGCTGAGATCGGTCTTTGCGGGCAGACTTTGGGTCGACGCAATTCGGTTGTGCTGAGCCTTGCCGTCCACAAATTTCCATATATAGGAGGAAAAACTTCCAAACTCTTCGACAACCTTTAAAAAGGCATTTGCATTTTTGATGGACGCCTCAATTTTGGCGCGATTTCGGATGAGGCCGGCATCTTGGAGAAGTCGCCGCACATCCTTCTCCTTAAATTTCGCCACCTTTTTGGGATCAAAACGTGCAAAAGCTTTGCGATAATTTTCGCGCTTGCGAAGAATCGTGATCCAACTCAGTCCCGCCTGAGCCGATTCTAAAATCAAAAATTCAAAGAGTTTGCGATCATCCCATACGGGCACGCCCCACTCCTCGTCATGGTAACGGACGTAAAGTGGATCTTCCCCACACCATGAGCATCGAGAAAGGGACTTTGTCGATTTCATTGGCCGCCGAGGCGCTCGCGTCGAGCACTTCTTCTTTGATTCTGCTGAACTATATCCTGAAGACTTGCCGCGCATGGACCACCGAGAAGAATTCTTACACCGCCTCGAATGGGCGTGACAATGTTTCGAGCGACACGGCCAGGCCACCAGGTCCCGGGCTGATTCAAGCGCCGATAAGCTCGGTAAACGGAGTAACCCGCATTCGATTTTCGCAATTGCTTAAAAATTTGAAAAAGCGACGCGTAAGCAATCGCAGAAAGTGCCGGACCCAACACCGTTGGCTCAGTGGCAAGCTCAGGCTGGGGATTAATCACGAACCAAACTTGCCCCAAGGTGTAGAGAAAAATCATAAAGGACTGCAGCTCGGCATGACGAATCGGTTCTGCTTGCTTCAGTTCTTCGACTAAAGCGGCCCGAGCCCTTTCTAAATCTTCAAATTTCTCAGGCCTGCCTAGCGGATCTCGAAATGCAAGAGCAGCATCTCGAAGAATGCCGGCTCCAATTCGATTTCGACGGTTATCCGCTCCGAAAAAGGGCATGGCATCGGGGACGTGCCACCTGCCCTCGGTGTACGGCCAAATGCTTTCTCTGGCATCTCGATAGACCGCAAAGAACAGGGCAGCAGGTCGCAACGCCACGGCATACATGAAGCGCGCGAGAGGATGCTTTACATCCCTCCAGGCATCTAAAATCTCAACATCGGAGGGATTCGCATAAGGTTCCGTAAAGGCATCGAAAGCTTCACCCATCTCCTTAGCGAGCTTTTCTATAAGTCGGTTTTTTTCCGCTAAGGATAGGTTGCTGTTACCAGCTATTTCCCTCAACAGCTTTGTCGCTGAGAAAAACTCTCGACGAATTTCTCCGTAAGGTTGCTCCCAGCGTGGGACGAACGGAATATGATTCACGACCCATCGAAGGGAGTTACGCGAAATATTCCAAGCTCGCTCCAAAACATTTTCCTGCTGAAGCCCCGCCGTCACCGCACGATCCATATCTCTCACCACCGTTTCAATTTGCCTCTCATACTCCGCTGCGGTCTGCGCGAAGGTCGTGGTGATACTCAAGAGAGAGCCAGCAATGAGAAGACTCAGAACAAGACTTTTAGCCCTCATTGTCTTCTCCCCTTTTCCAGTTCCAATTGAAGTTGGAGCTTATTGAGCTGATCGTCCATATCGTCATAGAAGACCAAATCATTCTGCAAAGCTTCCAGATCCAATCCGAGTTTAGGCAACCGTGTAATGGGGGTCTTTTCACTACGATTTTTTTCTAGAACTTCCGTCATCTCAGGTGCGACGAGTTCCTTGAGCGCACCCATCTCACCTTGAACGGGCACATCCTCCCCTCGCAGCTGAAGGAGCAAATCCATCAAGAACGTAAGCTGGGATAAATGTAAGTTAAGTAATCCCTTGTTCACTCGGACAGCGTCCTCAAATCGCTTAGAAATAAAAGATTCAACTTTCTCTAAGCGCATCACCCGCTCTCTATTTTTCTCGCTCTTATCTCGTAGAATTCGATTCCCCTGCTCATCCTTTAGGAAGCTTCCATCTTTTTCATCGCGTTCATAAGAAGCCGCAAGTTGGGATTCCAACTCCTCATGAAAAAATCCGAACATAATGACGAAGTATTTATCCAGTCCACTTCGCACATGGGCGACCATAGAAGTATGAAGGGGCATCCGCTCCTCGCCTTTCATAAAAATTAAACGAGTTACATAGCCTTCTGAGATTTCTACGCGCTGAAGATTTCCCAACTGCACTTCCAGCGGCTGAACTTGAATCTCTGCCGCTCCTTCTTGCACCTTCGGAAAGGGCTGTTGTTCGGCGATCCACTTTTTCAAATGCTCAGCGACTTTCACCTCTAACTCAGTCGGCGTATTTTCAGCTGCCGGAGTTGCCAATTCTGCCGAGATACTTTCAAAGTGCATTACATCAACCAAGCGATCGAAGGCAGACTGTCCACCTGCGTCCTTCTTCAGCACTTCTGCTACGAAAACTTCTCTCCGAGAATTCCACAAATCTTCATTCAATTCATAGAGCTGCTTCGAGGGATCAAATACTCGAGGTTGACCTAGGGTTTCTTTCTCCATCAAGGCTTGGGCCGCTCGGCTAAGGGCCGAACGAAAGTAGCTGGATGTGAAGGGTCGAGTGGGTCGATTCTTCTCAGTGGGATAAGGCAAATTTGCCGGCCATTTAATTTCATTCGCTTTTGAATTCAGAAGTTCTCGCAAGAGGGCAGTTCTTTGTAAGGCTAGCTTTTGAAAGTCGCCTCTTTCAGTCACACCGGGAAAACTTTTTGCAGCTACTTGAGCATTTCTATACGGACCTAAGTTTTCTGCGTGAACAGGAAGCGCCGTTGCCAACAAAACGTATAAAGATGTCGATCTGATATTCATAAGTTCTCCTAAAAGCCCGCCGGCTTCGTCCAAAACGGTCTGCTCTGGAGATAAAGTAATTTTTGGTACAGAGGCCGAGATTCAATCTGAATGGTTTTTTTCTCTCCCTCACCCGTTTGTTCCGGAACCCAAACCATGAGGGGCTTGCTGAATTTTTTATCGTGATAAAAGGGAACGCCTGGATTTCGCATCCCAACTTCAAAGTAATAACGCGAACCTTTGCGAAGCCCGACATCATCGATACCTGGAGTGTTTCGGCCCACCCAATCCATATTGAAACCTAGCAACTCCCCTGAGGGTCGATAGAACTGATGCCCGATTAAATCGATCGTGTATCGATCTTCAAGCTGCTTTAGGTCCATCCGGGCTGCGTCCGCCCCTCGCACATAAAGAGTCCCAGTCATACGAAGATCCCGTCCCAAAAAGACATCTTGATAGAGATTCAACTTCACTTCTGGATCGTGCCAAAAGCCCCCGCTCTCTTCTTTATCTTCTGACTTAGTTCCACTCGCTTGTGCGTCAATATAGGTCTGAGAGGTCTGCGCACCCGTCTCATTGGAATTCGTGCGAGACATGTCCGCCATTGATTCAATGAGAAGAGCGCTCGCCTCCATCAAGCTCACTTGAATGGGTCTTCGATCCGTATGAAATTTTCCACCGTTATCGAAGCCGCCCTCCCACTCAAATGGGCTCACGATCTTACCCCATTTATCAACGGGCAACCGAAAGGCATTCGGTGCGGTCTTCTTCACTCGGTGGTTGGTAATGACGTCGACCTTAAAAGTAACAGGATTGTCGTGATTGCATTGACCCCGGCTCCCACGCGTCCATTGCTGAATCGAAACAACAGGATTGTACTCATTCCACGGATCGCCGAATGAGACGGCCCTTGAAGGATCCAGTGTCGTGCCACTGGCACCATTCCCCACATTCACAGACTCAAATTCACCGGGCAGAAGATCATATTTATTCGGAAGAATATCGTAATAGCGCTTAAGCGCATCCACACTGCGGTTATCGAGTGCGGTGCCCGGTCCCCATTCAGAAACGGCAGGTCGGACATAACTGGCCGTGTAGTCCATGGCTTCAGACGTACAAAAACGAGATTCATGTTGAGGTTCATCATGCCAACAACTGCGCATGCGATTTTCATACACATCTTCCGTGCGATACTTGGTATTCCCTTTGGAGTCGGTCCCCACCGCAACCTGTCTAGTTCCAACTTTGACTCGGTCGTAACCACACGAAGGATCCTGACCGTAAACCCATTTTTGCCACGTCCATCGCTCTACGGTCTCATAGTTAAGTCGTCCGCCCCATTCGATAAGAGGCAATGCCTGCCAAAGGCCCTGCATGGATTTTCGCTTTTCCAAATTGGGTCTTCGCTTCAAATTGCGCCACTCATCTAATTTCACGCGGGTAAGTTTTTGGGGTTCTCGCGTAAAGCGCGAAGAAGCACCTGAGCATTCGAGTCGATGGTTGGAGACTTTACGATCCAATCCCGAAGGTAGAGCCCGCCCTCTGCAAACATATTGCTGAGCGGCTTCTGAAGAACTTGAGAGAAAGGAAAAGGCGCTAAGAAAGACGCAAAGGTTTAAGAATCGATTTGGCATAGGAGTCCCCTGCTACGAAGATGACCATCGAAAAAAAGCGAAGCTCCCTTCGGAGCTTCGCTTGCTGAACTAACTACTTTTGCTGATTTTTGAGACGTTCTTGTCGACGGCGTTCAATTTCATCATCGACACGAGACGTGCGGGCAGCCCGACGTTTGGCGGATTCACTCGACTCGCCGCCATTGATCAGAATTTCGTATTGAGCTCGGAGCTCCTTCGCCAAATCCAGATTGCGCTCATTCAATGACGATTGGAGGACGCATGCACGCAGGTAATATCCTGGCATGCCTTCCGCTACAATTTCGTTACCTTCCGCCAAATTTTTCACACGACCCGTCAGCTCTTGATAAGTGTCAAAGTCC
>DDSI01000247.1 GCA_002343335.1 Bacteriovoracaceae bacterium UBA2394 | reverse complement strand
CGTTGACCACGGAAAAACCACGCTGGTGGATTTCATGCTGCGACAAGCCGGTACGTTTAAGGAGCACGAGTCGCTAAGCGATCGCGTCATGGACTCGATGGATTTAGAGAGAGAGCGCGGCATCACCATTTTGGCGAAGAACACCGCCATCCATTATAAGGACACAAAAATTAATATCGTCGACACGCCAGGCCACGCGGACTTCGGGGGCGAGGTCGAGCGCATCATGGGAATGGTCGATGGGGCGATTCTCCTTGTGGATGCGGCGGAAGGTCCTCTTCCTCAAACTCGATTCGTTTTGCAGAAAGCCCTGAAGCAGGGTCATCGCGTGATCTTGGTTGTCAATAAGGTGGATCGACCGGAGTGCGAAGGCGGTCAGCGCATTCAAGAAGTGCTCAATCAAACATTCGATTTATTCGTGGAACTTGGAGCGTCGGAACAACAGGCGGACTTTCCCGTCGTATTTGCCTGCGGTCGTGAAGGTTGGTGTACGACAGAGTTCAACGACATTCCTCATTTGGTGAGCAAACAAAAGAAGGCGAATCTTCAACCTCTTTTTGATTTAATTTTAAAGGAAGTTCCAAAACCGAAGGTGAAAGATCAAGCCGATTTTCAAATGATGATCTCCAATCTGTCCTACTCGGATTTTGTCGGCCAACTTGCCATCGGGCGAGTGCTTGCGGGGAAGGTGGCACGCAATCAAAAGATCATCCGTCAAGGCGTGACCGAGAAGGGCGAGCGCCGAGATGAGAACTTTAGCGTCACTCGCGTTTACACCTTCGATGGTTTAAAGCAGGTCGAGGTGGACGAACTTCTTGCTGGAGATATTGGTATCGTCTCAGGCACCGAAACTTTTGAAATTGGAGACACACTTTCTGGATCTCCTTCGACGGAGCCCCTACCTCGAATTCATGTGGAGAAACCCACGATCGGGATGCTGTTTTCGGTTAATACATCTCCGCTCGCCGGACAAGAAGGAGAGCCCTTGCTGTCTCGAAAACTGAAGGATCGGCTCCTTCGCGAAGTGCGAAAAAATGTGGCGCTTCGATTTGAGGAGACGGGATCACCCGATCAATTTCGAGTTCTGGGTCGAGGTGAATTGCAATTCGCTATTTTGATCGAGCAGATGCGTCGCGAAGGATCAGAATTCATGGTGGGAAAACCTGAAGTTCTTTTCACCACGAACGAGGCCGGGGAACGATTGGAACCCTTTGAAAAAGTGGTGCTGGATTTGCCAGAAGGCTTTGCCAGCGATGTGACCTCTATTTTCCAGCAGCGGAAGGGCCTTTTAGCGTCTTACGAGCATCAAGGAAATCCTCATGCCGATAAGTCAAAGAATCGAGTGCGACTTATCTTTGAAATTCCAACACGGGGTCTCCTTGGAATGCGCTCTCGTTATTTGACGGCTACTCGAGGTGAGGGGCTCATGAGCTCTCAGTTTCTAGGCTACTTTCCTTATAAGGGTCAGATCTTCCACAGAACGACAGGCGCGCTTGTCTCTGATCGACAGGGAGAAACCACGGAATATGCAATTCGCGGTCTCGAGGATCGCGGCATCTTTTTCTTCGATCCCGGCGTAAAAGTTTACGAGGGCATGATCGTCGGTGAGAGCAATAAAGATACCGATGTGAATGTGAATATCGTCCGGGAGCGAAAGCTCACGAACATGCGCGCTTCCCACCTCGAAGCGCTGGTGCATTTAGCGGGAACAAAGAAGATGTCTCTCGAAGAATGCATGGAATGGATCGAAGCCGATGAGTGGATCGAAATCACTCCGGATTCCATTCGCATTCGAAAAAAGATTCTCGCGCAGAACATGCGATCCGTGAAAAAAGAGGATCGTCTAGGTTAGATTTCTTTCGATCGGTAGTACTCGAAAATTAGCTTGGCGAGATTTTTATATTGATCGCCGTAAATTCGCTCAAATAGCTGGGAATTAAACTCTGCAGTTGATAATTGTTTTGGCATCGACGCGATAATCATTGCTCGGGCGGCGCTGAAAGAGTCACTACCCATCTTCATTCTTTCCTCGGCACTTCGATTTTGGATCTGACTGTGAATCCATTCTTTAATTTCAACCGACGTGTCATTCATTTTTTCAGATTTCCAAGCCTCTCCGAAAGACCAAGCTTATTGGCCCATTGTTCGAGATATCTAGTATCGATCGATTCAGTGCGCAATAAATTTCGAATATCCCTCGATTGCAACTCGGACAAACTATCCTTACTCCAATCAAGCTTCGACAAAATCAGATCCTCAACCGTGACAAGAAATGTTTCAAAATCTTGAATCTTAAATCTTTTCCGACGGTTAAATTCCAGCTCTCCGTATTCAGATTTCTTTCGAAAAATGAAATCGATTTTGATCAAAGACTTTAAGTGAACGATGTTCACCATCGAGTTTGCACGAATAGCGTTAAAAAAAGCGTCTTTTGAAATGAGATAGTCCCCTTCAAAAACATTCATTATTTTTCCGAGATCCGAAAGAGACGCTTGAATAACGATATCAATATCACGTGTCATTCTCGGTTCAGCATAGGCATTCATCGCCATGGATCCCGTCACCATGTAATCCACTCCGGCGCGAGCTAATCGACTAGAAACGTCGCGTAGAATGTCGATTTCGTTTTCCACAGGATTTCCTATTCCACGGTCATGAAAAGCTCAAATTGAAATCGGTACAAAATTCTCGCGCACGTGAAAATCGGGTTGATTCAAGCCCGATTGATTGAGCGCCCAGTAAGATTTTGTGCCATCGTTGTGCAGAAGAACGGCAGAGCATTGTACGTCGAACGCATTTCCCCGGAGTCCAATCTCCTCCAAATCCGATTTCATAAACTCCGCGGACAGGGAAACACCCGACCAATCCATTCTGGGTTTGAACGACTTCTGAGAGTTGGAAAGTTTGGCTCGGTAATTTCCAAACCCAAAGGCGGCATAATCATGAGAAGGTGAAAAGTTCCACTCCCAATAGCTGGGAGAAGTCGGCAAACCCATGAAAATTTCATAACAAGTTTCTTTCCAAAGCCCTTCCCGAAATTCGGGTTGTCTTTTTACTTCCGGCCATCGCACGGAATGCTCCACAGGTCCAAGAAGATCCCACTCGGTACGGAAAGACCAACGGTCGAAATAAATTCGAAGTAAAATTTCAAGGGGACGGGTCAGATCCGTCTTTTCAAATGGCTTTAATCGAAGCGAATAGAATCCCACTAAGAAAACTCCAGAGATAATTGCTTTCGGAACGTTTCTTCAAAGAGAGCCCTTCTTTGATCGGCACGCAAAACCGCGAGTTCCGGTGAATATCTTTTCGAAATTAAAATGCGGACGCTTTTTCCTTGGACTTTGATTTTGTCGATCACGATCGGTTGTGCGCGTTGGAAAGACAGGGGGGCAGCGATTCGAAGCATTGCCAATAGTTTCAAGAAAGCCATTCTGAGCATACGATCCTTCTTAAATGGCATATCTGCTTTAGAGATTTTACCATTCACGCAGTGGAAGGTGAGTTCTTCCAAAAGTTTCGATTCCCACAATTCAAAATAGGGAGTGTCTGAATAGCGAGCAATGTACGCCGAATGCGCTTCGGCATCGATCGGGCTTATCGTGCGACCTGTATTGTGAAGCAAACTAGCTGCCATGAGATACACCTTCCACTCGGGCTTCAGGCGATGCACCGGTTTTAGCTTATCAAAGAGTTCCTCAGAGATTCTGAGCGCCTGCTTGAGCTCCTCGGGTCGAGCGCCCAAATCACACGCCGTCTTGAATAAATCTTTGAGAGGATTCTGCAAAAGTGCGGATTTACGATTTTGCAGCTTTTCAATTTCCTCATCTAAAATTCCATCTCGAAGAGAATACTCCGTAGGTTGCACCCTCTCCGCATGGAGCGCATACATGCATTCCTGCAAAAGAATAGCTCCCGAAAGAATCATATCCGAGCGTCGCGACTCCATACCGGGTATTCGCAATAATTCAGTCCGATCGCGCATCCGCATTTCCGCAATGAGACCCTCTAACTCCTTTGGTTTGAAAAAATCTTCGCCAGATTTCTTTTTGCAAATTTTAGCAAGCGCTCGAATAGTTCCTGAGGATCCCACAATTCGCGACACCTTTGGCCACTCCTCTGACACCAACTTAAACAACAACACACCGCGAATATGCCGCCGCAATGCTTCAATGGAGGGCTGTCGCTGAGTCTTTGGGTCTATTTGAGGAGGATGCGTTTTCAAATAAAGTTGCTGCATCCGAGCGGTCCCCAGCGAAAAACTGGCGGACTTCAAAATACGACGGCCAGAGCAAACCGTGATTTCGGTGCTACCCCCTCCAATGTCTACCAGAGCAAAATTTCCTCGCAGATCTTGCTCTCGCGCGAGCACGCCGCGAGCAATCAACCGGGCCTCTTCCTCACCGGAAATAATTTCTACTTTGATCCCGCATTTTCTATGCAACATGCGAATAAATCGGTCTGCATCTTTTGCCTCGCGGAGTGCGGCCGTACCAAAAGCCACCACCCGATCCACATGGAACTCTTCGATGGTGCGGTTGAAGCTGCGAAAAGCGTCCACGCAAATTCTACTTACCTTAGGATCTAAGCGGTTCTTTAAAAACACGCCTTCCCCCAACCGGATCATCAATTTTTCGCGATGAAGCCGGTAAATCTGATGATCCGCCCCCAATTCGTGGACGTCAAAGCGCACGGAATTCGTGCCCAAATCGATAATGGCTAATCTCATTTAAACCCTAGCCTAGTCTCCAACTCCTCCCTACCTTAGCACGAGAGAAATGGGACCTGAAGTTCTACTTCCAACGTTGCCCTCCCTCTTGGGGGCCCGAAATGCTCCTTTCGTGCATCGGGATCTGAGTTGGCTGCAGTTCAATGAACGCGTGCTTGCAGAATCGCGTCTCGCCGCAAATCCTCTTTTAGAGCGATGTAAGTTTTTAGCGATCACCCAATCGAATCTCGATGAATTTTTCATGATTCGCTTCTCAAGCTTAAATCGGTCGATCTCCAATGCCTCGAAATCGGATCTGAAGTTAGAAAAGCGCCTCATTCGTATACGCCAAAATATTTTGGATGCGGTCGCGAAATTTGTGAATCGCCAGAAGGAAACTCTTCAACATTTAAGCGTCGAATTGGCTCAGTCCGACATTCACATGGTGCGAGGCGCCGCGAAAGACACACCTGAATACGCTTTAGGTAAGAAAATATTTTTGGACCAAATCTTTCCCCTTCTCGGTCCCTTTCAACCGTACGCCCTTCAACAACTGTCTGGTTTAGAAAATCTACAATGGGGCGTGTACTTGCACCCTGAATATTGGATGCCTCTGCCAAAGAATCTTCCTACCGTGATCGTGCATCCCACCGCGAAATCCTCTGCACTCCATGTATTTTTCTTAGATGATCTCATTCAAAGTCATTTGGCAGAAGCTTTTGGCTTCAATCGAGGACAGCTTGGAATTCTCAGACTCACTCGAGATGGTGATCTTAGCGTGGAAATTTCTGATGTGGATTCGGAATCCATCCCTGATCTCGTCCGCACCTCTATTCGAACACGAGAAAAAGGACGTCCCGCAAGGTTACAATGGAGTGGGAACATTCCTCCTCAAATTCTGCAGAAGGCTCTTCATCTTTTTCGCTTCGAGCCGGGTCAAATTATTTCGTCTCAGAATACGATGAGCTTGAGCGGCCTATGGACACTTTATCAACAGGTCCCTGAAAAACATCCGGCCAAAACTCCGCTTAAGTTTCCTTCGCTTCACTCTCATACTCTCCGAGAGTTTAAACGCACCGAAAAGATGTTCGAACGTCTTCAAACTCGTGATTTCTTGCTCCATCATCCTTATGACTCCTTCGATAACTATGTCGCCTTTATTCGAGAGGCTTGCGCCGATTCGAAAGTGGAGCAAATCGATCTCACCGTTTATCGCGTCGATGCTCTCTCGCCCGTCATCGATGCTCTCAAAGGAGCCGCAAAGAAAAAGCGAATTCGCGTGGTCATTGAACTTCGCGCCCGATTTGATGAGTTGAACAATTTACAATTGGCCGACGATCTTCGCAAAGTGGGCGTTCAAGTCTCCTTTGGTTTTGGGAAATTGAAGTTACACGCCAAACTCACTCTCGTCACCCGCATAGAAAATGACGGCCCTCGTTACTATTCTCATCTCTCCACTGGAAATTATAATGCTGCGACGGCAAGGCAATATACCGACCTTGCGATTATCTCGGGCAATCAAGAGATTGGATTGGACGTGAAGCAATTTTTTGATTCTGTCACCGCGCGAAAGGAACCCTCGACTTTTAAACACTTGGTTTCCGCACCTTCGCGTCTTCACCGAAAACTCATGAGCCTTATCCAGGCGGAGGTCGAAGCTGCGAAGGCAGGAAAGAAAGCGAAGATTTTTGCCAAGATGAATGCCCTTGTTGATGAAGCCATCGTGGCTCAACTTTATGAGGCCTCTCAAGCGGGCGTGCAGATCGATTTGGTCGTGCGCGGGGCTTGCTCCTTGATTCCAGGAGTTAAGGGTCTCAGTGAAAATATCCGAGTGGTGAGCATCGTAGACCGCTTTTTAGAGCATTCCCGAATCTATTATTTTGAAAATTCCAAATCACTTTATCTGTCGAGCGCAGATTGGATGCCTCGAAATTTCTTTTCCAGACTCGAAATCGCCTTCCCCGTTCTGGACTCAAGGATCTATCAATATTTAGAGGAAGTTCTAATTCCTATTTACCTTCTCGACACCGTGAAAGCTCGGGAACTCGTTCCTCAAGGGACGTGGCGCAAGCGCAGCGTCGCACAGCTTCGAATAGGTGATAAAGTGGCGCTCCCTTTGATTTTGGAAAAGAAGAATGTAAATGCGCAGAATGTATTCGAAGAGTTGTCGCAAAATGGATATCAAGGAACGCCTCTTTTCAATTCCCAGAAACCCGCTAGCCCTTCGTAAGATTTTCATGAAAAATGAAACTTCATGGCTAAACTTACCATCAACACCGGCAATGCAGATAAGCTCGAAGAATTCCGCAAGCTCCTTAATATGGAAGTGGTTTCTCGGGTGGAAGATCTTCCCGAACCCGAAGCCGATGCCATCACGATTATACGATATAAAGCTTCTCAATTCGAAGAGGTGCTTGTGGACGACACGTCCCTCGACATTGAGGGAGCTCAAGTGGGTATCAACGTGAAATGGTATATCGAACATATGAAAGATTTTGTGGGAAAAAAGGCAAACTTCATTTGCATGTTGGGCATTCATCGCAGAGGAAAGATCCACATTTTTCGAGGGGATGTTCCCGGAAAAATAGTGGAGGCTCGCGGAAAGGGATTTGGTTTTAATCCCTACTTTCTTCCTGAGGGATCCCATAAGACTTTAGCCGAAGAAATGCAAAACCAATACAATGCGCGCTATCACGCTGTTCAAGCCTTTCTTAAGAACAAAGCCTCCATGGTGTGTGAGCCTCTCAAAATTTGGAAAGGACATTTCCAGTCCAAAGGCTAAATCCGACCTCCTAAGCTGGCTACTTGGAAATTTTTAGTTACACTTAGATCCGTGACAGATCCTGCGTTCAATCGGGTTTTGCTTCTCGCCCGTCATGCCCATCGGGAACTCCACGATCGATCCAACGACAACGGACTGAGCGGAAAAGGCTGGGAACAAGCGCGAGCCTTAACGCGATATGTTTTGAAGAAGTTTCCAAATGCAAAGTGGGAATTTCTTTCGAGCCCCAAGGCACGTTGTCGTGAGACGCTGGAACCACTTTCCATTCAGCAAGGCTCGGAAGTTCGGATCAATCCACTACTGGATGAGCAGGAGGGGCAATCCGAAGCGCTGTTTAAGATGCGCATTCAAAAGTTTTTGGAGGAGTGGAAAAAGAGTGCCAATCCCTACACGTTGGCTTGCTCTCACGGTGATTGGATCCCTGAGTTTGTCTATTTGGCGATCGGACAACATCAAGATCTCAAAAAGGGTGGCGTCATTTGGCTTGAATTAACGGCTCAAAAATCTTTAGTCGCAGTGGAGGTTCACCAAGAACTCCTATGAAACAAGGCCAAGTTTTCGAGAAGTCGGTCGTCCTTCCTGAGTCGGTTGAAGCCGCTTTTGCCTGGCATGAAAGGCGGGGGGCTGTCGAAAGAATGATGCCTCCTTGGCAACGGGCAACGGTCACCAAGAGAAAGGGTACGATTGAGGACGGTGGCGAGGTTGAATTTGAACTGCACTTTGGCCCGCTCCGCACGCCTTGGTTAGCTCGGCATTTTGGTTATCAAAAGAATAAACAATTTTGCGACGAGCAAGTTAAAGGACCCTTTGAGAAGTGGGTTCACTTGCATCGTTTTGAGTCTTTACCAGGACGTCAATCGCGTCTCACCGATCGAGTCGACTATATTCCCCCTTTTTCAAAGTTATTGAAAGGTTACGCCGAAAAGAATTTGAAGCGAGTCTTTCATTTCCGTCATGCCACGTTGGTAAGCGATCTCGATTTTCATCGTCGATACTCTCAGCAACCCAAGAGAGTTTTGATCTCCGGAGCTTCGGGCTTCGTTGGGTCTCAACTCGTTCCCTTTCTGACGACAGGAGGCCATCACGTCACACGCCTCGTCCGAAAAAACGCGAAGGAGGGTGAAATTCTTTGGGACCCAACAAAGCCCCTTACAAACTTGGCTGCATACGAAGGGTTCGACGCGGTCATCAATCTGTCGGGAGAATCTATCGCGGGACAAAAATGGACTGTGGAAAAGAAGTCCTCAATTCTAGAATCTAGAGTCATCACGACAAGACATCTCGCGGATGCTCTTTCACGTTTGGAACGAAAGCCTTCCATTTTTATTTCCACATCCGCCTCCGGATTTTACGGACTAGGAAATGGCGAGCAGATACTGGATGAATCCCAAGGTGACGCAGGTCGAGGATTTCTGGCCGATGTCTGTCGGCAGTGGGAAGCTGCAGCTTCGCCCGCTCGTATGGCTGGAATTCGAGTGGTGCATCCAAGGTTTGGAATTATTCTAGATCCTCGAGGAGGCGCATTGGGAGCGATGCTTCCCGCCTTTCGCGTGGGAGTAGCGGGACGCGTTGGCTCCGGGGATCAATTGATGAGCTGGATCGCATTAGAGGATGTGATACGGGGAATGCTATTTTGTATTCATGAAACAAGTTTGGAAGGACCCGTTAATTTTGTAAGTCCTACTCCGATTCGAAATACCCAATTTACCAAGACTTTAGCGAGTGTACTTCGAAGACCGGTTGGCATTCCTGCACCGGCCTCATTTCTCAAACATTTCTTCGGGGAAATGGCGGAGGATTTGCTTTTAGATTCGAAGCGGGTCGTGCCCCACAAACTAAGTCAAGCTCGATTCCCCTTTGAACATACAGATCTTCAAGCGACACTCGCTCATTTGTTAGGCGTTTAGTAAATTATCGTCGTGAATGTAAGGGGAAAAATTGCGGTCATAGGCTCGGGCGTCGCGGGCATCGTGGCCTCCCATCTTCTTCAGAGAAAATTTGAGATTGAGCTCTTTGAAAAGCAAGATCGCTTGGGCGGACATACGAATACTATTGTTGTGGACCGCGGTCCCGATGAAGGCCTCGCCATTGATACCGGCTTTATCGTTTGCAATGATAAGACTTATCCCCACTTTCTGGAATTTCTTCGTCAACTGAAGATTCCTACTCGTAAGAGTGACATGTCGTTTGGGTTTTATGACGAAGTTACAGATCTGCAATATGCTGGAACCGACCTGCTGGGACTGTTTGCTCAACCCTCCAATCTTTTCAATGCCGAATTCTTAAAGCTCATCTTTGAAATTCTTCGATTTGGCCGACAAGGAATGACAGACTTAGAAGAAGATCTTAAGACGGAAGAAGCTCTGGGCACTTACTTGGAGAGAAACCGATTTAAACCTTATTTCATTCGAAACTATCTCATTCCGATGGGCTCGGCCATTTGGTCCACGAGTCGCAAAGAGATGCTCGATTTTCCTGCAGTTACCTTACTTCAATTTTTCAAGAATCACGGACTCTTAACATTGCAGGATCGGCCCCAATGGATGACGGTCGAGGGCGGATCTCATTCCTATCTGAAAGCATTCTCTAAAACTTTTAAAGGCACGGTGCATTTGAAATCAAAAATCACGCGGCTGGAACGAAAAGCGAATGAGGTGGTAATTCATAGTGCAGACGCGGCTCCCAAAATATTTGATTACGTCGTGATCGCCACGCATGCGGATGAAGCGCGAAACCTTTTAGGGGATGAGGCCACCCAAGATGAAGCCCTTCTCCTCGGCTCTTGGACCTATCAAAAAAATCGCACTATTCTCCATACCGATTCATCCGTCTTACCGCCCAATCGACGCGCGTGGGCATCGTGGAACTATGTTCGCGAAAAGACTGTTTCGCCCGACGGTCCTTGTTCGATGACCTATCACATGAATCGCCTTCAAGGGCTTCGTTCTACGAAGAACTATTGCGTTACGCTCAATCGAGCCGCTCTCATTGATCAAAGCAGTATTCTAAAGGAAATCGACTATACCCATCCAACGTATGATTTGAAATCACTGGCCTCTCAACATCAACTCAGTCGTTTACAAGGGAATCGACGAACATATTTTTGCGGAAGCTATTTCGGTTACGGATTTCATGAAGACGCCGTGCGATCTTCCGTTCAACTTGCTTCGCACTGGGGCATTTCTTGGTGAGCCGAATCATAGAAAGGCGTTCTAAAATCTTTGTCGGCGAGATCATGCATTCTCGCCTGGAACCCGTGAAGCATGCATTTCGATACCCTGTTTATTTTTATTCCTTTGACCTGGCGGAGTTGCCTCAGCTGGGAAAGGAGCTCGGCGGTCTCTTTGGCTACAATCAACTCCGTCCCATATCGCTCTATGATCGGGATTACCTTCATGGGGCCGAGGGTTCTCTTTTCGAACGCCTTCAGTACTATCTTCGAACGGAGGGCATCGAGGATGTGACGCGAATTGAGCTCGTCACTTCTGCGCGATTTTTTAACTATGTTTTCAATCCGGTGAGCTTTTTTTACTGCTACCGAAGTGATGAAACACTGCGGGCTGTGGCCGCGGAGGTAAATAACACGTTTCATGAAACTCATCTGTATTTACTTCATGATTTCAAAACAGTATCGCCGGGTCGCTTTACCGCCGAAGCCATTACCCCCAAGTCTTTTCATGTAAGTCCGTTTCACGATATGAAAGGTGATTACGACTTTCTCTTTTCCAAGATTGATTCGTCCGTAGAAATTCGCGTTAATATTTTGAGACAGGGCAAACTGACCTTTTTGAGTTCAATCAAGGGCGAAGCGAAGCCGCTGACGAAGGCAAATTTGCTGAAGACGGTTATTCAGTTTCCGCTTTCTGCAACGTTAACGATGCCAAGAATTCTATGGCAGGCCGCAAAACTATATTGGGCAAAGGGTTTGAGGGTGTACACAAAACCGGTTCCACAAAGTGAAATGACGATTCGAATTGCCGGCCCTGCTTTTTGGCAAAGAGCTTGCATTCCTCTCGTTCGATCCTACCTACAAAAATTTTCAGTGGGCTGCCTCACCGTGACATTTCCCGACGGACATCAGGAAGTATTCGGAGATCGTGATTCTCACTTTCGGGCCGCGATGGTGATTCGCGATTATAATTTCTTTTGGCGTTCTATTTTGCATGGGGATGTGGGTTTTGGAGAAGCTTACACCTTTGGGGAATGGACCAGTCTGGATTTGGAGGCAGTACTTCGACTTTTTTTGGCCAACGAAAAGCAAAGTGACGATCGATCTGTTCTAACGACGAAGATAAGTCGGCAATGGCACCGCTTTATTCATTCCTTTCGATCGAATACCGTTCGGGGAAGCCGAAAAAACATTTCGTTCCACTACGATCTCAGCAACGCCTTTTTCGAAAAGTTTTTGGATCGAAGTATGATGTATTCTTGTGCAGTCTTCGAAAATCCAAATATGACTCTCGAAGAAGCTCAGGCCTTTCGACTGAAATCGATTGTTCAAAAATTGGAACTTAGATCGAGCGATCATCTATTAGAAATAGGGTCGGGCTGGGGTGGCATGGCCATTGCTGCGGCAAAACTGACAGGTTGCCGAGTGACCAGCGTGACCGTCTCAAGAGAACAGTTAAAGTATGCTGAGGCGCGAGTCGCTGCTGAAGGACTGCAAAAGCAAATTGATTTTCAATTCTGCGACTATCGTCAGCTCAAGGGAAAGTATGACAAAATAGTATCGTTAGAAATGATCGAAGCAGTGGGTGAGGAAAACCTGCCCTTATTTTTTGAGAAATGTGAAGCGCTTTTGGAACCGAAAGGCGCTCTCTTTCTGCAGGTCATCACGCTTCCCGAGGAACGATTTGAGAAGTATAGATACGGTTGCGATTGGATTCAGAAACATATTTTTCCCGGCAGCTTTATCCCGTCACTCTCGCACCTTTTAGAAGCTGCAAAACATTCTTCATCTCTCGAAGCCATCGACGTCCTTAACATCGGCCCGCACTACGGGCCAACACTTCGGGAATGGAAACGTCGTTTTGAGGAACAGAAGGGTGCCATTCAAACGTTAGGTTTTGACGACAAGTTTTGTCGTGCATGGCACTATTATCTCAGTTATTGTGAGGCCGGTTTTACCGCAAGGGCCATCAATGATCTCCAGATCTTGTTTCGGCGGCCCGGAATGTGATTATTTTTTATGAAACAAGCGCAACTCCCGCGATTCTACGGTCCCAAACTTGCCAGGCGTCCCGATGAACGATTCGATTTTTGGGGAAGTTTAGCTTTTCTGAGCGTACACGTTGCGGCTCTTGCCATATTTTTTACCGGTGTCAGCTGGGTCGCGGTAGGCACGGCCCTCTTTCTGTATGCAATTCGCATGTGGGCCATCACCGCGGGGTTCCACCGTTATTTTTCTCATCGCTCTTTTCAAACGAGTCGGTGGATGCAGTTTCTTATCGGATTCTTGGCGACGTCTTCTGGCCAAAAAGGACCCCTCTGGTGGGCTGCTCATCATCGCCATCACCATCGATATTCAGACACTGACGAAGATATTCACTCACCCGTCCGTCGCGGCTTCTGGTGGTCCCACTGTGGTTGGATAGTTTGTGATCGTTATGTCGCAACCCAATCGGATCTCATCGAGGATTTTACGAAGTATCCTGAGCTTCGATTTTTAGATAAGCACTTTATCGTACCCCCCTTCATTCTCGGCACTCTCACATTTCTCTGGGGATTAGTTCTGAACACTTATTTTCCAAGCCTTGGAACGAGCGCTCCTCAAATGCTGGTAGTCGGATTTTTTGTTTCAACGGTAGTTCTTTATCACGCCACATTTTCTATCAACTCACTGGCGCATTTGATCGGCTCCCGTCGCTTCGATACGAAAGACGACTCCCGAAATAATTTCTGGCTGGCACTCATCACGTTCGGAGAAGGATGGCACAACAACCACCACCGCTATCCTCAATCGGAACGACAGGGCTTCTTTTGGTGGGAACTCGATATTTCCCATTTAAGTTTGAAGATATTGTCTTGGATTGGATTGGTCTGGAATTTGAAAACTCCTCCAGCTTTTCTTCTTGAGGAATCCAAGTCTTCCCCTCCGGCGATCTAGATCATGCCAGGCCCATCCATCGTATGGTTCCGTCGTGATTTGCGCTTACACGACAATCCAGCCTTTCAAGCGGCTTACAAACGAAATGGCGCGATCATTCCCGTTTATATTTGGGATGACGTGGAAGAAAGAGCGACAGGGGCTGCTTCCCGCTGGTGGCTTTATCATTCTCTGACTTCACTCCAAAAGGATTTGCAGAATTTCTACAATCTCTCGCTTACGATTTATCGAGGCGATGCACTAAAGATTCTCTCCCAACTTACCGACGTTTTTTGTCCGCAGGCCATCTACTGGGGACGACTCTACGAACCCAGCACGCGTAGACGCGACGAAAAAATCAAAGAGAGTCTTTCTGAAGACTGCGAGGATGTGCGCTCATTTAACTCCTCCCTCCTTTTTGAACCTTGGATGGTGCTTAATAATGAAGGGCGCCCATTCCAAGTATTTACACCTTACTGGCGAAAGTGCCTGGCTTCGGGCTCCATTGAAAAACCCACGGCAGCGCCGCCCAAGGAGAATCGAAAGGTCGTGGATTCAAAAAAAATTTCTGTTCCAGCGATCAACCTGGAGGATCTTAAACTACGGCCGAAAATTCCATGGGATAAAAATTTCTACAAATTTTGGAACCCCGGCGAGGCCGGCGCTCAGAAAAATTGGAATACCTTTCTTAAAGATCGGAAAAAAAACTATTCCGAGGGGCGAGACTTTCCTGCTTTAGCTTCGACGTCCGAACTTTCTCCTCACCTTCACTTCGGAGAAATTAGCCCGCGTCAACTCTGGTGGGAAATGAAGCCAAGTTCCGCCGTTCAAAATGTCTTTTTGAAGGAAGTGGGTTGGAGAGAGTTTGCACATCAACTGCTTTACCACTTTCCGCAGACATCGAACGAGCCGTTGCGGGAAGAATTCAAAAAGTTCCCATGGCGGGAAGATTCTAAGGGATTGCGAGCCTGGCAACGGGGCGAAACCGGCTTTCCCATTGTAGACGCCGGCATGCGCCAACTCTGGCAAACAGGCTGGATGCATAATCGCGTGCGCATGATTGTCGCCTCATTTCTCGTAAAGGACCTTCTCATTGATTGGCGAAAGGGAGCCGAATGGTTCATGGACACTCTTGTCGATGCCGATCTCGCAAATAACACTCTCGGCTGGCAATGGGCGGGAGGCTGCGGGGCCGATGCCGCACCCTATTTTCGAGTCTTCAATCCCATGTTACAGGGAGAAAAGTTCGATCCTAACGAAGACTATATTCGACGATGGGTCCCCGACATGAAACTCGATCCCATCGTGGATCACAAGAAAGCTCGTGAGCGCGCTCTTCAAGCTTTTGCAAAGATGAAAGGCTAGGCAAAGTGGACGCATGTCCACCATTGTCCTCCTTTCAATCTCCAACATTTTCATGACTATCGCATGGTACGGCCATCTCAAATATAAAAGCTCGCCTCTCTGGATCGTTATTCTTGTATCTTGGCTCATTGCGTTTTTTGAATATTGCTTTCAGGTTCCTGCAAATCGCTATGGGCACGGGCAGTTCAACGCGACTCAGCTAAAAACCATCCAAGAAATTCTCTCTCTCACGACATTTGCGCTTTTTTCGATCTGGTATTTAAAGGAACCCTTTAAATGGAACTACGCCGTTGGTTTTGTTTTCATCTGTCTTGCAGTGATCTTTATCTTTAAAGAGTGGTAGATTCTCCCCATGAATGCTTATCAATTTTTTACTTTGTCGCTCGTCACGCTGCTGGTGGGATGTGCCGCGCGCTCCCAAAATACGGAAGAAGATTTAGAAAGAAAGATTCGCGCTCACCGAACAGAAATTCAAGAATGCTATGACAGACAGGTTGTCGCAAATCCCCTTCTTGAAGAGGGCACGATTCGCCTGAAGATTGTGCAGAAGAAAAATGGAGAATTTGAGCGCATCGAAGAAGTCTCGGGCTTTCCAGGATCAACCTCCGTCTCGCAATGTATTTCGAACAAGATTCGATCTTGGCAGATTGAAAATCCTTCGAGTGATTTTACGTATAACCTCCGCTGGTCCTTTGTAAAGAGAGAGTGCCTTCGCACAAATTCTTGTCCGCCAGATGAAGGTGAAAAGCCCTACACCGATGAAGTTCTCGATCAAACCATGGACACCCGACGCGCAGAATTCCAGGCATGCAGCGAGCGATTTTCCGCCAGCACAGGCGATCAAAGTCGCCGAGTGGAAATTCAATTTAATGTGGATGCTCAAGGAACCGTAACATCTGTCCTCAATCAAAATCCCACGCCGGAAAATGAAGAAGCCTACTCTTGTATTCAGTCGATACTGACGGGCATATCATTTCCGCCCCGACCTGATGGTCCCGCCAATGCTAAAGTGTGGTGGACGTGGCTCTTCCCGATTCAAAAGTGGGAGGTCGTGCCTCAGTGATCGAGGACGCGCTGCCGGTGAGCACAGATTGAAATAAAAAGCCCCCGCGTGGAATAGCGCGAGGGCATTAAGAATGAAAAATATTTCGAAACGATCAATTGCACTGAACGCGAACCGTAGCCGAGACCGTTCCATAGGCTGCTCGTCCACCGACGGTGCGATATTTGAATTTGCACGATTGAGCTTCACCGCCGCGGCTCGCGCAGCCCGATTTGAAGCCCGCCACCTTATCCTTTAATTTTTCGTAGGCCTTCGTTTTTCCATCCTCCACCGAACCGCCCCGAACAGTCGCAATCAGCCAATCCCCCTGATAATTCCATTCGCTGCAAAAGGACGCTTCTTCGGCGGCCGAAACGCCCACTGTCATAAAGCCCAATGCCAAGACTGCAGCCCAAACAAACTTCAACATACTTGTTCTCCATCTATATGATTATTTACGAAAGTGCTCGAAACACCCTGTTCCGAAAACCCTTAGTCGGAACGAGTAGCACCCTTCAATTTGTGGAATCAATAGAAAGTAAAGACGACCCCTAAAAAATTTTAGGCCATCGATAAAAATTCTGATCGTGTTGTCCCATCTCGAAATGCTCCGAGCATACAACTCGTCACCATCTCCGCGGGAGATTTTACTCCCCGCATTTCCATGCAAAGGTGGGTCGCCCTCACCACCACGCCGACACCCAGTGGATGGAGGTGTTCCATAAGCGAGTTCGCAATATCCAACGTAAGACGTTCTTGCACTTGGAGGCGCCGTGCGAAGCAATGAACGAGTCGGCCAATTTTAGATAGCCCTACGATTTTATCCTTCGGCAAATACCCGACCGTGGCATACCCGTGGAAGGGCAGCATATGATGCTCGCATAAAGACCAAAAACGGATTTGTCGAACGACCACCATCTCATCGCATCGGTCGGAAAAAGTAGTCGAAAGAATTTTTTGAGGATCCTCTGCGTAACCCGACGTCATTTCTCGATAGGCCTTTGCCACTCGGTGCGGAGTCTTCATGAGCCCTTCGCGATCGGGATTCTCTCCGACGAAGTGGATCAATTGCCGAACGGCTTCTTCTGCATTTCGTGTCGTGGAATGGTCTGGACCCATGCGGGAAGTCCTAGCAAGGTCAACGCCATGAAACGATCCTTTTTTGCGCGAGGGGCAGAGGAGGTTGCAGAAGACCTTCTAGGATGCATTGTTTCGCACCGCCTGCCGAATGGACGAACACTCAGCGCGCGCATTACTGAAACAGAAGCCTATGTGGGCATTCACGATCTAGCTTGCCACGCGAGTAAAGGCCGCACTCCGAGAACCGAACCTCTCTTTGGACCTCCGGGCCATGCTTACATCTATTTGATCTACGGAATTTACGAATTGTTCAATGTGGTCTGCGCGCCAGCAGGAGATGCAGAAGCCGTGCTGATCCGGGCCGGGATTCCCCTAAATTTCGAAGGGGAGCTTTCAGGTCCGGGCCTCTTTGGAAAACACATGAAGCTTACTCGGAAATTAAATCGAGTCGATCTGTGCACCAGTCCTCGCTTGCAAATTGAGCGCGGCACCCCGCCGCAAAAGATCCTGCGAACCGCGCGAATAGGCGCGGACTATGCAGGAGAATGGGCGAAAAAGCCTCTTCGATTTATGACTTCTTCTTCGCTTGCGCCTTCGCCCAAGTGATTACATTTTTTTCCAAGATCTTAAGAGGCAGCCCTCCCGCGCCCAAAACCACATCGTGAAAATCCCGAAGATCGAAGTTTTTTCCTGCGATTTTTTTTGATTCTTCTCGCAAGCG
>DDSI01000259.1 GCA_002343335.1 Bacteriovoracaceae bacterium UBA2394 | reverse complement strand
ATCTTGCGTGTCACGCGGCAAGCGAAATTGAATAAGGGCCTTTGCCATCCAATGAGCGGCGAGTGGGCTCAAAACAATAAGGAGGGGCAGAGCAAGAAAGGAGCGGATGTCCCAGTCGCCAGTTTGAGTACCGTAGTCGATTCCTTCGCCTAGAATAATGAGTCCCAATCCCAAGATGCTCATTTTAGTAGGGGGGTGAAATCTTTGAAATGCATCTCGAAATCGAAAGAAGCCAATTGATCCGGTAAAAAAAATAAACGCCCCGAGCAAAATGAAATATTCACCGCTCATGACCGGTCTCCTTTTGAATCGCAGCGATAATCCAGGTCACACCTAACGTACTTAAAAACGAGGCAATGACGATTACCCAGACGGTATCACGGTCCCAGCCCCAACCACTTTCGTGCATAAGAATTAAAATGGCTGCGGCAAGAGCCAAACTTAAAAGGTCGCACGCGATTAAGCGATCTGTCCATTCCGGACCTCGAATGAGACGAAAAACGATAAATGGTAAGCTCGCCAAAATGAGTAATATCGAAACTGCCATGACGCTCATAAGTTCGCCTTTGTAAAGAGAGGTTCGAGCCTTCCATAAACCAATTTTTTGAGTCCTTCGACATCTTCGGGATGTAGGGCATGAACTCGTATGGTTTGATTTGCCAAAATCTGAATAGAAAGTGTGCCTGGCGTAAGCGTAATAAAGTGCGCGATGGCAATGGCTCGAGCGGAGGAGCAGGGTGAGAGCGGAAGATCGACGATTTCCGATTGCAGTTTGTGAGCCCGAAAATAAATACTCACCATGAGTTTTATGGAACTGACGAAGAATTCCTTAAGAAACAATATCAAAATCAGCGATCCAAAAAATACTCGTCGTCCTAAAAGCGTCAGTAGACTCACGGCACTTCCTCCAGTTCTAGAGTGGGAACCGCTCGCGAAGGAGGCTGCTGCAGAATTTTTTCGAAATGTCGTTGAGGTTTCTGAATTTGTTCGCCCCACACTATCGCCCAATCGTACGTCCAGATGCTTACAATGGAAAAAAGAGCGAGCAACGCGCTCGAATAAATGAGATTGAAATTGACCATTCTTTGATGGGGACCCGTGTGCGTGGATTCTCGGGCTTCCACGTCCGGCCCTACAAAATGAGTTGCCCAGAATCGGAGGGCAAAAAGAATGGAGATGAATGTGAGGCTTAGAATCAATAGGGCAAGCATCGGTTGCGAGATCGTTTGCCGAATGACTAAAACTTCTGCCCAAAATCCTCCGAAAGGAGGAAGGCCGATGGCGCTCATCAAAATAATTCCAACAACAGTAAGAAACAGAGGCCCCTGTAAGATTAGGCCTCGGTCGCTGTCATGCATTTGATTGCCGAGCACAAAGAGCGCATTCACCACTAAAATATCGAACGCTAAGTAATAGAGAAGAGATTCTGCGGGGTTCGGAAGCGTCAAGATGAGAAGCATCACGCCGAGATGCGAAAGATTAAAGTAAAGTAGATTTGAAATGAGTCCCTTTTTCGACAAGAGTCCTAGCGCTCCGACAATTAAGCTCGTGGATCCGAGCAAGACGAAAATGGGTTGTAACATCGAGCCCGTCCCCACGGAAGAGGTCAGTCGGAACATTAAGTAGATAGCGACTTTCGTCGGCACCGCATTCATGAAGGGCTGCACTTCTTTGGGCAATAGAGCGTAAGCTTCCGGTAACCATATATTCAGAGGAAAAATTGCTGCCTTCAAAATAAAGGCAAAACAGAGCGAGGCGATAATCAAGTTAGGTAAAAGGGAGTTCGCCGCAAACACATTCCACTTGAGACCGATGTCGATCAAATTCATGGTCC
Source organism: Bacteriovoracaceae bacterium UBA2394 (assembly GCA_002343335.1). Classification (GTDB taxonomy): domain Bacteria; phylum Bdellovibrionota; class UBA2394; order UBA2394; family UBA2394; genus UBA2394. The sequence goes on along the minus strand of DDSI01000259.1, from coordinate 16,259 downwards.
CTAAGTTTTGATATAAATAGACAATGGCGAAGAGGTAGAAAACGGATCCTACGACATTCATCCACACGTAGGTCTTCAACTTCGAAAGCGACTTGTTTTCAATGAAGAGAAGAGCTGAGGCGAGCGTGAGAATTTCCAGCATCACATAGATGTTAAAGAGATCTGCAGACAAAATGAGTCCAAAGCAGGCGGCCAGAACAAAATGAAATATCACATTCATTTGTGGCGATCGGTGAGAGAGGGCCCATGATGCTGGCCAATAGACTAGGAGCGTGGCGCCAAGCAGGACGAGACTGAGTTCGTCGAGACTCCACTGGATTCCAGCGAAATGGGGCCAGCCGCCCACAAGGAGGAGCTGTGGTAAGTCACTTTGGCTCCAGGCCCAAATGAAAACAGAAAGTGTGGCAACGAGCATGGAATTTAGCCATCGACGTCCGGCTGTCGACAAAGGAGCAAAGTGAAAAATCGCCACAAGCAGTGGAAGAGTAAAAAATAAACCGATGTTCCAGGACTGAATCATTCTTTTTCCACGATTTCAAAAATAAGTAATACAGCAGTGACCGCAAAGCCTATCACGATCGCAGTTAGAATTAACGCTTGGGGTAGCGGGTCGACAATCAGTTCAAATCGTCCAGCCTGAACAAAGGCCGGTGTTCCAATCACATTCCGCTGCGCGCCCGTTACTCCCGAAAGGAGCAGCATCAAATTGAGGGCATGTCCGAGAAGTGCAAATCCTAAGATGCGTCGAAGAAATTGAGTGTCTAGCAGAAATCGGATTGCCACCATGAGAAAAAGAAAGAGGCCGAGAGCAATCCACGCGTTAACGAACATGCTCGCCTCGCTTTCGAAATCCAAAAATCATGCTGTAAACTTCATCTAAAATTCCGGAGATACTGCCCGCCACCGTGAGAAATACCCCGGCATCAAAAAGAAGTGAGCTTGGGCCAACGGGTGTCAAAAAGGATTCGAAGAATGATCGGTGGCTCCATAGCGGAATGAGTGCGATCGCATAGGCCAGTAAGAGTCCCCCCGCTGCAAGCGGTGTGAAATTAATTTTACGTCTGTAGACGAGGCGCCAACTGAGGAGCACAAAAGCTGCCATGAGTCCTCCTATGAATCCGCCGCCGGGCAAGTCGTGGCCTCGCCAAAAGAGCCATAAGGAGAACAGAAGGAGCATGATAGCGATTGGTCGAAAAAGAGGCCCCGTCCATTGGCTTCGGGGCTCGTGAGAGGATGAGAGAGGAACATCACCCGATTTGGGAAGGCGAGATACGAATCCTCGAATTCCAAAATAGGCGAGTGCGAGCACCGTAATTTCCCCAAGGGTATCAAGTCCTCGAAAGTCGACAATGACCAGATTGACGATATTTGATCCAAAGGCGCGTTGAGCATTTTCAAAAAAGAAATTCGAGGAAAATTTTTGAAGCGAGAGATCCGCATTCGCCATGAGAAATGCGCTCACGGCCACGAAGGCTGTCGCAAAACTGATGACCCATTTGAGAATTCCTTTATGGAAGGATTGCGAGCTAGCAATCGCAGTAAGTTTGGGCCGTGCGAGGAACCATCCTCCGATCAATAAAATAAGTGTCGCCACTTCTACTAAAATCTGGGTGAGCAGGAGATCTGGAGCGCCAAAAGCCGCGTAACAAAAACTCACGATAAAGCCGATTCCACTCACCGCAAAAATGAGCGATTTAGCAGAAGGAATGAGAAGCAAGGTGCACGATAGAATTCCAATCGTAAAAATTGCGATGGACAAAAATAGATGGCGATCCGTATGCGTTGAAAAATCCCAGAGCCAATGAAAGCTTGGCGTCTGAGTGAAAATTAAAACAGCAAACATGATAAAGAGTAGCGGATAGCCTGCCTTCGACATTTGATTTTCGATAAGCGTATGAAGACGATCGAAAAGCAGCGGGATCGAATGTTCGCGCAATTCTTCCCACCATTTGGCCCCTGAGATTTTATGAAACCACGGAGGCCTATCTTTCATCCATGGGCTCTTCGGCCGCATAAGAAGCAGCGAGAGAACGAACCCCCCGACAAAGCAGGCGCCGCTCCAAATGAGAAGAGGAGCATTCCAAAATTCACTCCAGATGAAACCCCAGGTGGCAAAGCCAGCAAGCGGAAGGGGCCAAACACTCCACTGCATGACTTTTGAAAAATTGAATGACTTTGGCATTGTTTCCGAGCTCGGCAATGCTGGTTTTAAAAGAAGAAGAAAGGCGAAGGCAGACGTGCAGAGCATTCCGACACTCGCACAAATCCAGGTGAACCACTGGGCATTTGCCGTCGCAAAAGGGCCTAGTAGAAAATGCAGCGCCATTTCTTTGGAAACAAATCCCAAGGTGGGAGGAAGTCCTACCATCGAGAAACACGCCACACCCATAAGGAGAACAAGAGATCTTTGCAGTTTCCACAGAGAGTGTGTGTGCAGAAGATCCTGACTCTGCATTCCTCGGCTGAGGATGCCAACGCTCATAAAAAGAGCAGATTTATAAAGAGCATGAGAGATGAGAAGGAGCGTTGCTGCGTAGTAGACGGATTCCGCGCGAAGGCCAAACATCGTCGTGACAAGGCCGAGGGCGGAGAGCGTCGTGTAAGCGAGGCCTTTCTTCATATCGGTCTGTAAGAGCGCGAGGATCGAGCCTATCGCAAAGGTCAAAAGTCCAATTCCTGAGAGGCCGACGTGCCAAAGAAGGAGTGGCTTTAAGAGAGGCGCAAACAATCCAAAAAGAAACACTCCAAGATTCACCAGACTTGCCGAGTGAAGATACGCGCTCACGGGAGTGGGAGCGACCATGGCCTGAGGTAGCCAAAAGTGAAAGGGAAATAGAGCTGACTTAGTCATTCCGGCAATGAAGAGCGCAAAAATAATGAGTGAGATGTTTGGAAAGTTTGCGACCTCAGGCCAGGGGCTCGTCAAAACAGAGAGCGAAGTTGTGCCTCGTAGCTCTGATAAATAGAGTAAGGCCAAAAGTAGCGCGAGACTTCCCGCGATCGTGACAGATAGAGCTGTGGCGGCAGATCGCTGGGCCGACTCTGACGAAAGCTTCCATCCAATGAGCGCAAAACTTCCGATCGCACTCATTTCCCAGCCGGTGAAAAATAAGAAGATGTGGTCGGAAAAAATCGTGAGCAAGCATGCCCACTGGAAAAAACTAAAAAGTCGAAAAAATCGGGATCGATGCTTCTTTTCAAAATAGAAATGCGCGTAGATGGATACTAAAATCGCCAGCCCTGAGGTAAGTGCTCCGAAAGTCGATCGATACGGTGTTACGACCAGATCGAAGAAAGGTAGCGAGGAGGGAAAGATGCCCGTTCCCACCCGATGGAGAAGATAAAGTCCCGCTCCCGAAAAAAAAATGGAGGCCCATACATTCCGAGCCAGAACAAGGACGTAGAACAGTGCGCCAAAAATCAGAGCCTCATTGAATATAGGGGTGAATATATCGGGCCCATTCATACGGTCAGGATCCTCAAAGATCGGGAAAAGATAAATCATTTCGTCAATTTATTGACGAGTTTCAGGAAAAAGAGGCCTGGTTTGTGGGGTTGCCGCTTCACATTTAAAATTAAAGGAGGGGGATTGGTGACAACTCAACCAAAGACGATCCAACTTGAAACCTCTGATGCCGCACTGAGCGAAACCAGAACCTCCATGGCGCTTATGGAAACGATGGCGCTTATGAAGCGGCGTTCCACAAGTGCCGTCGACGTTGCAAAAGCGCTGCGTTTTGATCCCGTCATATCGGATCAAATTCTTACGGAAGTGAACTCTCCCTTTTATGGACTTCCTAACAAAGTGGAAAAGCTGGATCAAGCCATCGCGTTGCTTGGATTCAAACGCATTCGTGAGCTGCTCTCGGGCCCCGTGGCGCGCACCATGTATGACAAGGTCGAGAAATCCTATGTCTCAATGATGAACTTCAAGCGGCATGGAATAGCCGTGGGATGTATGGCCGAGGAGCTCGCTAAGGCGTTGAAGCTTGATCACGTCGAGGAATTCTACGTGGCGGGAACGATGCACGACATCGGCAAGTATTTTTATATCATTCGGATACCCGAACATTTTGAAAAAATGATCGTTGAATCCGAGAAAGAGAATGTCCCGCTCTACACGGTCGAGCGGCGAGTACTAGGAATCGATCACGCCATCATTGGCGAAATGATGGCGGACGCTTACGGCCTGGGGGACAACGTGAAAGCCGCGGTCCGATATCACCATGGGCTCAACGAAAAGGAGCGCGAACGCCTTACGACACGGGAAACTCAAATGGTGGATGTTGTGGCCTATGCAAATCTGCTGGCGCATGGAAGTGCTGCCACCGGAGGAGCACCGGGTGTGCGAGTGGACATTTCAAAGTTACCGCCAGCGCCTGGAATTCTCGATGATGCCGATGTTCACGGAGTCATACTACGCGGAGAAAATCTCTTTCGTGAGCGCGTGAAAGAGATCGAGTAAAGAATCACTGGGCGAAACCAGCTACATTGACCGCACATTTTTCCGCCTGCGCACTATAACCATAAAGCCCAAATCTTTTAATCGAGTTAAGAACCGGCTCCGGGATCCAATGCTCGTGTCCTTTCGGATTCGATTTAAATGCCGTGGAGGAGTAGGTATCGGAATCTTCGTAGTCAATGATGTGTACTCTCGGATGAGAAAACTGAATGTCTTTGTCATAGCCCGCCCTCAAGGCGACGATCAGATGTCTCGTGTCGTCCAACAAGATTGCATCCATTGCACCGGGCGCTGCGAGGAATCGTGTAAAAGAATCTGAACCAATGATTTGATAGGAATGTGCATCGGAGACAGAATGTTGAGCTATCCAACTTCGGACATTTTCCCTGGGGGACTCCTGATCTTTCATCAAAGGAATCAAAATTTCCAAGCGAGGGACACGGATAAAAGGATACTCCGCTTGTAAATCTGTCAGCGCGGACCATCGACTTTCAAAGGGCGAGGCATTTTCTTTGCCTGGGCGAAAATAGTTGGGAAACACCCAAACTTGATCAAGCGCGAGTTGGTGCCGCGATTGAAGAAGGGTTCCTAGATGGCCATTGTGAAAAGGATCGAACGTTCCATTGTACGTGCCGATGCGTGTTTGAGCATAGAGCGTTGCAGTCGTTGAAGCGCTCAGTGCGAAGAGAAAAGTGACGATCAATTTCGCGCCACTCATTTTTTGATTAACCTTTTGACGGAAGGACCGCATTTATCGCGGAAAGTGTTTATTGGCTTTTCTAAATATTTCAGCTGATCCTTATAGCGAGCTGTGTCGCCTGTTCGATGAATAAATTCGGCTTCGATTTCAAGATGAAAAAGTCCTTTTAAAGGATTGATGCCCCACGGAGTTTTGGGAATCCAACCTTTTCGCATCCAGCTAGATATTCTCTCGTCGAGATCAAACAAAACCGTTTTCTCGAAATACTCGAGCGAAGAAGGAATCTGACTCTGAATTTTGTATTGAAAATGCTCGCTCTCTCGGTTGGAGATGTACGGCATGCGCTTGATCTCTTCTGAGAGACCGATTTTTTTGAGATGATCGAAATCTAAATTGAAGCCGTTGAGATCTCGATGCAGAAAATTTCCGTTAATGAGCCCGTCATTCTCGATTCGAACGAGAACATTTTGACCGTGTGGCTCCATGGTGAGACCGAATCGAGTAGCCAAATCAAACCAGTGGGAGACGAAGGGTCGAATGAGTCGGTTGCGAATGTAATCGATAGGATTCTCTTTCGATCGTGCAATCATCTCGGCAAGTAATGGAGGCGTCGACGCGTCCTTTTGACCGTATAAAGCAAAAAGTGGCGCATAATTTGAATTCTTAAGTTCTTCCGGAAATGGGCGGACGATCATTCCGCCTTTTTCCATATCATGAGGAACCGCGCCGAAGGTCTCCGCCATGAATTTAAAATGATCGGGAAAATGGCCTTCGCCTCGTACACGCTCCAGCAGATCGGATGTCCCAATGGCATTGGTGACATGGCGATCTCGAATTAACCGAACACTTTCTCCCACCTCGCGATCGAGACTGACTTTTACAAAGAAAATATCCTTTGGATTGTCGGGTCGAAACGTTAAGAGCGTCCGTGCAGAGGCCAATGGCACAGCAATATAGTCTTCGGCTGGCACGGCCCGTTTAAGAAATTCTTTGTAGTAGCCTTTAGATTCTGGATGAACGAAGAAACGATACTCGCGTCTTCCATTTCGAGTGCGAACGAAGTGATTTCGCAAATCGCCTTCGAAGCTTCCCGAGCTAAAGGTCCGAAGATCGTCTTCTGAAATCCAGTAAGTCTTAATGGGGAAAAAATTGTTGGGACTTGGCTTGTAACGGGGGTTCTGACGATTGGAGTCTCTTGCCAAGTAGTTCGGATCGCTCCCATCGAGAACCTTTAGAGTCTGTTCATAATAAATGATCCTGAGTGCGTAATCAGGCAGAAGATTCAGTGGGAAAGGGATTTTGGCGTGCGCGGGCGTGCTGACGACAACGCAAATTGCCGCAAAAATACCCATGAAACTACGTTTCACACGTCGAATGCCCTGCCGCATCACTACAAATAGTGTGCAATGGATGTGCCAAAGCTTGCCGAACTTCGCCTTTAGCAACTCATTGAAATTATTCTATTTTATAAGCGATCCAATTACTTCCGGCGCTTCGAGACGCCTAAGCCTGTCCCATGGTTATCCCGCCGCCAAGTTTGGATGATTCTCACTACTTCATTCGGATCATCGGTGACGTGAATCATATCGAGATCCGCTTTTTTCACCGTCTTTTGTTTGACGAGTGTCGTGCTCATCCACTCCAAAAGCCCTGCGTAATAATCCTTTCCCATTAAGATGATAGGAAAAGGACGCATCTTTTGAGTTTGCACGAGCGTCAACGCTTCGAAGAGTTCGTCCATAGTTCCAAATCCGCCCGGAAGAATAACAAACGCGCAGGCGTATTTTGCAAACATGACTTTTCTCACGAAGAAGTAGCGAAAGTTTACTTGTAAATCGACAAAGCGATTCGCACCCGCTTCAAACGGAAGTTGAATATTCAATCCCACAGAAACCGGCGTCAGCTTTTTCTTCGGATTTGCTTTTCGATAATCGTTGATACCCTGCCTTGCGCCTTTGTTCGCTGCTTCCATAAGGCCAGGACCGCCGCCCGAAATTAAACTGAGGCCTCCAGCTGTGATCGCTCGGCAAACTTTTTCCGTCATTTTCCAGTAAGGAGATGTCTTTTGCAGGCGAGCACTCCCAAAAATGGATACGGCAGGATCGATTTCCTTCAAAAGCTCGAAGCCATCCACAAATTCTGACATGAGCTTAAAAAGAAGCCATGTGTCACGGGTCGTTCGTTCATAAGGACTTTGGTAGCCGCTCAGATCGACAGTCATAAGGCTCAGATTCTATCTCCGAGCTTTCCATTTGAGGAAGAAGACTTTTCTCTACCAATTTTTCTCAGTAAATTGAAGACATGGCATCTCCCGAAACCACCCCAGAATTAGTCAAAAATGCATTCGTAAAAATGGAAAAGAATCTGGTCACGATTCGAAAGCGTTTGAATCGTCCCCTTACTCTTTCCGAAAAGATTCTACTTGGACATTTGACCGATCCCGAGAATCAAAAGCTCGCGCGAGGGGAGGCGACTCTGCGTTTGCAGCCTGATCGCGTGACGATGCAAGATGCGACGGCGCAAATGGCGATTTTGCAATTTATGCAAGCGGGGATCCCGCGGGTGCAAGTGCCTTCGACCGTGCACTGCGACCATTTGATCCAAGCTTATCAAGGCGCCAAGGCGGATATGGCCACCGCTGTAGCAACGAACAAAGAAGTGTATGACTTCTTGGAATCCGCATCGAAGAAATATGGCATTGGCTTTTGGGGTCCCGGCGCAGGAATCATCCATCAAGTGATGCTCGAGAAATATGCTTTTCCGGGATCGCTCATTATTGGAACGGATTCTCATACACCGAATGGCGGCGGGCTCGGAAGTTTATCGATTGGGGTTGGCGGTGCGGATGCGGCTGAGACGATGGCCGGACTTGCCTGGGAAGTGCTTCATCCCAAACTGATTGGTGTGAAGCTCACCGGAAAATTAAATGGCTGGTCTGCTCCTAAAGACGTCATTTTGAAAGTTTGCGAATTGCTCACGGTGAAGGGGGGCACGAATGCAATCGTCGAGTATTTCGGTGAAGGCACGGCCAGTATCTCCTGCACGGGCAAGGGCACGATTTGCAATATGGGTGCTGAGCATGGCGCAACCACATCTACATTTCCTTACGATGAGACTATGGAGCGCTACTTGAAAGCCACGGAGCGATCGGAGATTGCGTCTTTGGCGAAACAATATGCGCATCTCCTTAAAAACGACCCGGAAGTGGATGCGGATCCTTCCAAATATTACGACCGCGTTCTGGAAATTGATTTGAACGCACTTGAGCCGCATGTCGTCGGCCCGCATACGCCGGATCTATCGAGACCGATTTCGAAGTTGAAAGAGGATGTGAAGAGCAAACCTTATCCTGACAATTTGACGGCGGCGCTCATCGGAAGTTGCACAAACTCTTCTTATGAAGACATTGAGCGCACGGCTGCAGTTGCGAGACAGGCGCTGGCTGCGGGAATCAAGGTGCCGATTCCGCTGTTGGTGACGCCGGGATCCGAGCAAGTGTTTGAAACCATCAAGCGCGACGGGCTCATGGAGGTTTTTGAAAAAGTGGGTGCGACCGTTTTGGCCAATGCCTGCGGTCCCTGTATCGGCCAGTGGAAGCGCGATGACATTAAGCCTGGCACGAAGAATTCCATACTCACGTCTTACAACCGCAATTTCCCTCAGCGAAATGATGGAAATGCAGAGACGATGGCCTTCATTTCCAGTCCGGAAATTGTGATGGCGGTGGGATTGTCGGGGAAGCTTTCCTTTGATCCTCTTCATGATGAATTGGAATCGGGCGGAAAAAAATTGAAGTTGAAGGCTCCGGCGGCGGCACCCGATGTGCCCCCGAAGGGATTTGCGATTTCGTGGAAAGGCTATGTGGCTCCTGCGGCTGATGGAAAAGATTTGCAGGTGAATATTTCACCAACGTCTGAGCGCCTCTCGTTCCTGCCACCTTTCGCGGCATGGGACGGAAAAGACTATTTGGACCTGCCGATTTTGTTGAAGGCTTCTGGAAAATGCACGACCGATCATATTTCTCCAGCCGGACCGTGGCTTAAATATCGCGGTCATCTCGATAAAATCTCCGACAACATGTTTTTAGGTGCCATCAACGCTTTCACGAAAGAAGCCGGAAAGGGTCTTAATATATCTACCCGCGATCGCACCATGACATTCTCCAAGGTGGCGCGCGATTACAAGGCTCGTGGCAATCGCTGGGTGGTGATTGGGGATGAAAATTACGGTGAAGGAAGTTCGCGTGAACATGCGGCGATGGAGCCTCGCTACTTAAACGGCGTGGCAGTGATTGCCCGAAGCTTTGCGCGGATTCATGAAACAAATTTGAAGAAGCAGGGACTGCTGCCGCTCATGTTTGTGAAGCCTACGGATTACGATCAAATCGGTGAAGAGGATCGCATTTCCATTACGGGACTTGCGGCCTTGGCGCCGAAATCGATTGTGAAGGCGGACATCGTGAAACCTGATGGAAAGAAAATTTCCATCGACCTCAAGCACACATTCACGGCCGATCAAATCAATTGGTTCAAAGCGGGATCCGCGTTGAATGCCGCACGCGCTTCGGCTAAGTAAGCCCTCATGGAATGGTTGCTTCTGGCCGGCGCAATTGTCTTTGAAGTGTTTGCGACGACTTGTATGAAAATCAGTCACGGGCTTTCAAAGCTCGTGCCTTCCATTTTGGTCTTTATCGGTTACAGCATTTGCTTCGTGTGTTTGGCGCTTTCTTTAAAAAAGCTTCCGGTCAGTGTGGCCTATGCCATTTGGTCGGGAGTGGGCACGGCGATCATTGCTATGATCGGCGTCCTCTATTTTAAAGAGTCGTGGTCCCTGATCAAAATGGGTTCCATTTTGCTCATCATCATTGGGATCGTGGGCCTTCAATTTTCCTCCCAACATTAAAAACCCGTATAAAAAAATTGACGCAGCGAATAAAAAACCATTGCGCTTTGCATCAGACGTAAGCAATAGTCGAGAAGTTACGGGGGAGTTTTTTGGAGGGGAAATCAATGAAAAGTGTCATCGCGTCTTCGCGCCTGCTAATCAGTGCGGCAACCATCGCTTTATTAGGAATGCATTCAGTGCCATCCGCGTCTGCAGCGGAAAGGGATAACCCTAGCTATAAAAGGCTGGAAAAGGGTGAAACGATTAGCTCGAAAGCGGGCTCTTCTGTGACTTTTCAAAAGTTACTCAAAGTCGATATCGCAAAGGCGGTCGCAGTGCTCGACGATTTGAGCAAACTTCCTGAGCTTTTTGAAAACATCGTTTACGCAAAGACGTTTAAAACCCTAGACGGAAAGAAACTCCTCTACATCAAAGTCTCTGGCCTAGGAGACGGGGCAGGGCTGTTGTTCGAAGTGAAAGAGAGCGGCGGAGATTTTTTCACCGCGGCAAAGACTCTTTTAAAGAGCTCTGATGGTTTGCGACTTCGCGAAATCGGAACCGAGGCTTCCTTGGAAGATGGAGGCCACGCGGATTTGGTAAAGGATCTCGCGATTGAAACTGACAAGGCCAAAAAGACGAATGGCATGGGTCGAGAAATTGATACTTCAATCAATGCGCGTTCTCTCATATTGGAAGGCCCTTTAAATGAAGTGATGCAACTTCCTGCAAATCGTTTTTCTCTTCATTTGGGAGTGGGAACCTATAGCCTTTTTAAGGCCGACACCCCATGGGACATGCAGTCGTCTGCATACTTGGTGGCCAAGATTGGCGTAGCCAGTCAGACACCTCGCACGGAACTTGGCGATGTCAAAGGTTTCGGAGAGCGAAAGTTAAGTTTGTTACAGCGGTTTGGCCAAAATGTTTTCACCAATTTTGCAAAGCAGTTAAGCAAGCTTTAAGCGCCTAGGACGGAGAGGGATATCAAATGAAGAATTATAAAGTGACTTTAGGATTGGGTCTTTTAGCGCTGACGGCGGCAGCTTGCTCGCCATCGGGATCGACTCGACTTTTATCGGACAAAGAAATTGTGAAGCGCAAAACGGAAGCGCTCGTGCATGAAACGGATGGATATTACTTAAAACAGGTTCAAGTGCGAGTGGTGAGCGACTACGCGCTTCCCGGCGTCATCGACGATCTTAAGGTGAAGAAGAACATCGACGTGAGTGTTCTTGATAAAGTTCCTGGCCGATCGATTTACTTGCTGGAAGTGAATTCCGATAAATCGGTCAAGGACGTCGTCAAGGCATTGAAGGCTGACAATCGGGTGGTGATGACAGCAAAAAATCGAGAGATTCGTGTGGAGTCCACGGAAAATCCCGCGCCAGGCCGAGAGATCATTGGCGAGGTGTATCGCACCAATGATGCCTACATTGATCAGCAATGGTCGTTGAACAACCAAGGCCAAGAAGCGCCCCGTTCCCTTGCGGGTGTCAAAGGGGCAGACATTGGCATGGGCGGCGCCAACACCGAAGGTTCTTATGATGTCGTCGTGGGGGTGATCGATACGGGCGTAGATTACACGCATGAAGATTTGGCAATTACGGAAAAAGTCGGTGATGTGGTTCGACCCATTTCTGGGAGCAATATCTGGATCAATCCCGAAGAGATTCCTGGCGATAAAATCAATAACGACAACAACGGCGATGTGTTCAACGGTTTGGACTATGTCGACGACGTCTACGGTTACAATTTCGTCGAGCGAAATGGTGATCCCATGGACGACCACGGCCACGGAACGCACGTCTCTGGAACGATCGGCGCACTTCGAAATAACTTCAAAGGAATCTCGGGAATTGCCGCGAAGGTTTCAATCATGGGCCTTAAATTTTTAAGCGCCGAAGGTTCGGGCTCGGATTTCGATGCGCAATTGGCAATCTCTTATGCCATCGACATGCAGAAGCGATTTCCTAAAAAGAAATTCATTTTGTCAAATTCTTGGGGTTCTGCGGGACGCGAATCATTAGAAGGAGACGAGGATGATTTCTTGTTGGCCTCTTTCTTGGAAGCCGAACAAGCCGGGATTCTTTCGATCGCTGCGGCAGGAAATGATGCCACCAGTAATCGATTCGATGCTCACTATCCCTCCAACTATTCATCGAAGCTCACTCAGATGATCTCTGTGGCTTCAACCACTAATTTGGATCAGCTCTCTTCCTTTTCGTCTTACGGCTACGATCAGGTGCAGGTGGCTGCACCGGGATCTCTTATTCTTTCGACGGTGCCCAAGGCCCTCTATCCGAACGGCTATGCTGCTTGGAGTGGAACGTCCATGGCAACGCCGCATGTGACGGGTTTGGCCGCGGTGTTATGGGCGGCGAATCCTCAGATGTCCGGCAAAGAAGTGAAGGAGCGCATCATGAATACGGTGGACGTGCTTCCCCAACTTCATGGTTCAGTTTTGACGTCTGGAAGAATCAATGTGAAGCGGGCGCTTGAAAACGATTTGAACGTTTCGGTGATGCCTGTGGAAGTCGAAGTACCCGTCACTCAGCGTTCACCGTCGAGCGATAAGGATGTTTTTGATTTAATTTCAACGCTCAAACATGAAGGCGCCAAACAGGTAGCCGTGTGTTTCTCGCGAATCGATTTGCCAAGTACGTCGGATTATTTGGAAGTCCTAGGTGACGATTACCGCGTACGCGATCTTGTAAATGGAAAACGTTTGAAGAACACAAACTTCAAAGGCACGGAGCGAGAGCTTTGCTCTGCACCCGTTGCTGGCGACACGATTCATCTTCGACTCTACAAACAGTCTGAAGACGGTGGACGATTGGGAACTTACGAGACGACCTACTTGAAGGTGGTGCAATAATGAAACGAATTCAACTCGCATTAACATTGGTAACTTTAGGAATTTTGAGCGCCTGCAAACCGGCGCAAAAAGATCCTCCATTCGATTATGGCTATCTGCGTAAGGATGCGAAGGTGGATGCTCTCACGATCGGCGCGGATAATCCGATCCAGATTGTGGGTGCCCCAAGCCTGTGGCCAAAGACCACGGGAAAACTTCCGGATGGAAATCGAGTTCGCATTGCGGTGATTGGAACCGGCGTGGATTACACGATTCCGGATCTGCGAGATGCGCTCTGGTTGAATGTCGGCGAAGCAGATGAAAAGACTCGCGCGAATTCAGCGGATGATGATGGCAATGGAATGAAGGACGACATCATTGGCTATGATTTTTATAGCGGCGATGGATTGCCTTACGATTGGCATGGTCATGATACATTCACGGCGAGCTTGATCGCATCGACGGCGAAGAATTATCAAGCTGCTGGCGTAGTCGGTGTAGCGCCTAACGCGGAGTTGATGATCGTGAGATATATCAGTCCGGATGGGGATATCGACTCGATGACTGGCCCGATCGATGCAGCGGCGTCGATTGAGTATGCAGTGACGAATGGCGCGCGAGTGATTTACTTCAACTATCCCGAAGGTGGCTTCGGCGAACTCTCCGATTTAGTGGTGGATGCGATTATTGAAGCAGGAAAGAAAAACGTTCTCGTCGTGGTGCCCGCTGGAAATTCCGGAAACTTGAAGGTGGCTGGGTTCGTGCGGTCGTTAACGACGATGGCTCATGTGATCATCGTTGCGGGTTTGGATGCTCAAGGAAAAATTTTGCTCACCTCAAACTCCGGTCGCAATCTTGCGACGCTTGCTGCTCCGGTGGCGGATGCGGTCGGATATTTGCCTGGCAATCGGGTGATGAAGACGCCGTTTGAGACGACCTCGATTGCGGCTGCTTATGTGACGGGAGCTGCTGCGCTTGTGATGTCGCTTCCGCAAAAGGGGAGCGCAGCGAAGGTGAAGTTGGAATTGATGAGTCATATTTAAGCCAACAAAGATCAGCCGCCGCTTAACGTGCTTGCAGGAGGCGCGCTGTCGCTCAAAGATTTCTAATTCTTAGTTCATTTTTTTCGTCTCCGTGAAAGCGGAGACGCCGAGNNCGGTTGCTCAGCGAGGAACCCCCTTTTTTTATTGAAAGAACAACGTCAGGAGGAAAGATTTAACAATTTTTATTCTATATTCGCGGGGTCGCATTTAATATTGAGTTCGTGAAAAATCTTAAATGGACTGACGCCTTGTCTGTCGGCATCGAGGAAATGGACGATGAACATAAAAAGCTCATTTCCCTGATGAACGAATTGAGCTCTAAGTGCGAAACAGTTGCTCCAAAATCAGAAATTGGCAATTCTCTGGAAGGACTCGTGTCCTTCGCTCGAAAACATTTTGCAGCGGAAGAGGCTCTAATGACGTCGATTCATTATCCCGATTTGGAGAAGCATAGGCGAGCGCATGCCGATCTTATGAATCGGTTGGAAACTGAGGAAAAAAAATTTAGATTTTCCGAAAAAGCGGTTCTGGATGATGGTTTTTTTTCGTTTCTACAATTTTGGATCAGAACCCACATTCAAGGAAATGACTCAAAGTATGGGTTCTTTTCCAATAATCGCCCCGACTGATACTATTTCTCTAAAATAAATTTCCCATTCATCGAGCCGAAGTGACCGGGGAAGCTGCAAAAAAACTGATAGTCCGTTTTTGGATCGAGCGAACTTCTCTTGATTTGTACGCTCGCTTCCTTCGGATCCCCTGGTGCTCCTCCCACAAACGTCGTGGTGGCGATCACTCGTTTGTCTTTCGCAACATCTTGAGGGTTTTTAGGAAATCGCTTTGCTTCGCTCATCGCCAGGTCTTTCCACTCCGACGCTTTTGCCAACACGAAGTTATGTCCCATTGCACTCACCGGCATCTTGCCGCCGGCCGCGATCGTGACAGTAATATCATCGCAATCTTTGGAAACTCGAATTTCTTTCAAATCAAATTTCAAAGTGTCGTCGCCGACAATTCTGAAGCTGCAACTTGATGCAGCGTTCAGAATACCCACACAACTTAAATTTAAAAACAAGGTAACCGAAGGAATAATAAATTTAGTGATTTTCATATTGGTAAGATAACGCCCCACGCTTTCCAATGGCAACTCTCCAGCTAAACTTTTAGGACGTTGGACTTTCGTAGACTGAGTGAAAAGGTCTGAACGCTTCCGAATAGCAACAGTGCACCCAATTGATGTGCCAGCGCGAACGCCGGATTCATTTTGGAAGTGAGAGTAATAATACCTATGCTGGTTTGAACCAAAATCATGACGAAAGTCATATGAAGAAACATTTTTCGTGAGCGTCCCATTTTAGCCCCTATGAAAGTTCCGTAAAAAATAATTACTCCTATGCCGAGTAGAATTCCCATCCACCGATGAATGAATTGCACCATCGCGGGATTTTCAACAAAATTCCTCCAGAGTGGGATCTGATTGGTTGCATGACTCGGAATCCACGTGTCATTCATTTTTGGAAACGAATTAAACGCATAACCCGCCCGCAATCCCGCTACAAAAGCTCCGTAAATGATTTGTATGCCGAGAAAGCTGTGTAAAATTCCCATTCCTATCCTGGCTTTCGTTCGTTCAGGAAAATCCACTTGAGGGCCTACCGTGAGATCTTGGATGATCTTTAAAAATTGAGAAAAAATGAAAAGGGTCAAAACAAGATCGACTGCAAGTTCATAATGAGTGAGGGTGGATCGATTCCACAGTCCGATTGCTTCGATGAACCAACCTAGTGCGACTTGCGCGATACCTAAGAAGAATCCAATTAAAAGCCTTATTGTCTGAGGTGCTGAAAGCGCTCCTCGAAGGAAAAAAAATGAGAAAGGTATCATAAACGTAAGACCAAGGGTCCCTTTAGAGATCCTCCATGCGATGTCGCTCAGCCCCGAGTGGGTGAGTCGGACTGCTGTTTCAAGGAGCATTGTTACGGCAATGAGTGAACAAATGATCGAGAGCCAAACAACGATTTTTCGTCGATAAGATCTATTGTCTTCCAAGTTCTTCACTTCGTACTTCCAGCCTTTTCTCCCATTTCAGAGAAGATCGAAACATCCCACGAACTATGGCTATGGCGAAAAGACATCCTCCAGCAAATGCTATGAGACCCCCAGTTCCGAAGAGGATAAATCCAATCTTTTGACCTAGATTCATCCATTGGATTTCAGCTCCGTAAGTCTTTCTTTCGAATCCAAAGAATCCAGCAATAAACATCCCTGAGCAGAAAATGCTTTGCCCTGCACTGTAAGTCCAGATGGATCGTTTAAACC
>DDSI01000032.1 GCA_002343335.1 Bacteriovoracaceae bacterium UBA2394 | reverse complement strand
CTATTTATAGGAATGGCAGCTCTTTCAACATTGTTCTCGATGGAAGTATTTGCAAAATCGGAAACCCAAGTCATTGATTTGGCCATAACAGACAAAGGCTATGAGCCCAAAGAAATTAGCGTGAAGCCGGGCGTGCCGGTGGTTTTAAAGGTTACTCGTAAAACGGATTCGACCTGTGCCACTCAAATTCAAGTGCCGTCCAAAAAAGTGAAGAAAGAATTGCCCCTTAACAAAACTATCGAACTCGCGCTTGGCTCACTTCAAAAAGGTGAAATTCGCTTCGGGTGCGGGATGGGGATGATGATGGGCGGCGTGATTCTCGTAAATTGAGTGATGCGACGGGCCAACTATTCTCTCGTGCTGCCTTGCGTTTTGTATTGAGAGTTTAGCGAATGTGATTCGTCCTTTATAATTTCGATGGGGGAAGTTCATGCTGGGTAAGGGAATCACGGATCGCTGTCAGAATATCTACAACAGCCGCGAGCACGTTTGTATTGGAATCAGTCCCTTCAATAGTTATTTCTCGGAAGTTCGCATCCGTTCTTTAATCGAATGGGCTGCGAAAACTTTTTCGTCATTTCACGTGTTTGTTCCCGATGTTCCCTCTGCTTATACACTGGAAGCACTCGGTTATGCCCCTGAAAAGGCAGCGCACAAAGCCAGACGCCAGGCCAATTGTCTCCACAACAAAATCTACAGATGTCTCGCAGCAGTTGGCCTCACTGGTGACAAAGCGAAAGAAAAAGTTTTGAACTGGAAGGCTTTGAGCGAAAACGAGACCTACTTAAAACTTTGGAACGAATCCAAAACCCTTTACGAGTCTGATCCTGTTTTTCGATCGAACTGTCTTGAAGCTTCGCGTTGGGTAATGGAAAAACGAGTCCCTGACGTCGATGCACTATCGGAGAACGCTCTCAGCCTTGCAGTTCAGTATTTTCTCTCTGAAATTCCTCTTTTCATGGATGTTGCGGCAATTGTGAATAAGGAATCGTCGGTGTTCTCCTATCATCAGACCATTCCATTTCTTGAGAATTTGTATCGAGGGAACCTCCCTATAAGATCATCCGCAAGACAGGGATTTTTCGTATTCGATTCCATTCTCGACGGTAATCAGAATTTCACATTTGAACAGAATCTAGCGTCTGAGAATACTAGCACCACATACAGCTAACCCTGATTTATCGGCACATTCCGTAATATGGATTAAGGAGGTTCTCCGTTGATTTAATTCACGGACATGGCAGTTTGAGCCGATGCCGAGCCATCCCTTTATTGAGTCCGTTTACTTTGCCTTTGGCGAGGTGGGCAAGGCAGCCGCAATACAAGAGTTAAAGGTTCGGCTCCTCGCTGATCGTACAAAAGATCTCGCGATTCGCGCCGACGATAAAAGCGTCGGTCAGGTCGAAACTGCCGTTCTAGATCATTATTTCAAGATAGGCTACCTGTCAGACAAAGAGATCAGACAGATCAGTTTTGCGCGACAAATTCGAAACTCACTTTTGCATGGGGAATTCGATGTCGCATTTGACCGCATTGAACGGGCGGCGGGTCTAAAGATCCCACCAACTTCCGATTTAGCCTTGAATGTGGGCGAGAGAAAAGGCGAAGAGCTGCTGAACTTTATATTTGATGCTGTTGAGCGAAGAACAAGTGTCGCTGGCGTGGAGCCGTTACGAATTACAAATCAAGAGCCTCAGCTTTTTCGTCGATTGCTAGATCTATTTCAATCTGGGGCGCTCGATCTTGCGCAAAGATATTTTCTTACAACCACTGAGATCATCGATCGGGTCGCCGATCAGGCTGCGAAAGCCGAGATGTAAGTTCGGATGGTCCACCGATGGTCCACCAGTAATAAAAATTAACCGTCTCGAGACTAAATTGAACGAAATCGAAAAAATTTGGGACTGCCCAATTGTTTTAGTTAAAACGCGGCAAAACCGCGTAGATTCTAGTTATACTAAGCTTTTGACATTCCAAAGGTTTCGTCTACGTTGGGTCTTTATAAGTCGCAGGGTGGAGCAGCCTGGTAGCTCGTCAGGCTCATAACNNATCTAACCCCCGCAACCAATTTAACACGGCCCCAACTGGGGCTTTCTTTTTATCTAACGAAAATAAAAGGGGGTTTCAGGGTTCTTCTCCTTTTAGTGTGGGAAATTTTTTAAGCATTATTGAAATCCAGCGCATAGCACTCGTCGTCTTTAATTTTCAAAGTTTCGATATCCGTATGCCCTGCGTTTGCTCCCCACACTCAAAAGGGATGGGCCAATGTGCGACGCCTAATTCACATCCTGATTTTTTTTAGAATCGTGGAACCTATTGATAATTCCCACATTGCGCGGCGCATAGAAATTAATTTCTCAGCCCTCTAGTTCGCACTGTCCATAGTTTGTATACTTGTTCGGGGGGTAATCAAATGAGTCTTAGTTTTAAATTTTCCGTCATCGTCATGAGTGCAATGCTAGTTTCTGCCTGCAGCGATTCGTCAGGTGGCAACATCACTCTTAAAGGGTCCATGAATACCTCAGGCCTTGCTGCCGTTGACGCAGCATCCTTCAAACTGAAGGTTTATAAAATGGCCGTCTCCACGAGTGCTCTTTGCACCGATCTTCAGACGGTCTATTCAAATTCAAATCCCGATTACATTACCTTTGACGGCTCCAGCATCGGCGCAGCGAACGTGCCGAATGGAACCTATTCCTGCATCGTTTTCGAAGTGAGTGACACCATTAAATTCACTCCCTCCGCGGATGTCGGAGGCTCTTGCTTGGGAAATACCGAATATTCACGAGATGTCTGCCGTTCTGATGCAGGTGGCACCCTCATCGATGGGTCTAGCTTCACCTGTGAGAATTCTGAGCAAAGAATGGCTATTTATCTCAGCACCGCGTCAACTTCTGTTGGAGCTGATGAGGCGAACCCTTTTCTTCCTCCTACATCGGAATCCGATGCAACAAGAGGGATGAAATTGAATGGAGCATTTGAAGTAAGCGCTACCGGAACGGCCACCTTTATCGTCGATGTCAACGACATCGTCGATGTCGACGGCGGCGGCGAATGTGATATGCAGCCTCCAGGCTGGGGCTTTGAGTAAATTATCACCCGCACTCTTTCAACTTTACTGACAGCATAGAGCGAATCGGCCAAGATTTAAAAATGGCCGATTCGCAGCTTCAGAAATCGCATACAAAAGAAGAGATTCACAAGCGCCTCGCCGGAACTAAGCGAAGCTATCTCGGTGATTTTCTTTTAGGCGCCATCGACGGTACCGTCACAACCTTTGCCATCGTTTCAGGAGTTGCCGGAGCAGGCCTGGTGACTTCCGCCGCCCTCATTCTTGGGCTAGCGAATTTACTTGCGGATGGATTCAGCATGGCCGTGAGTAACTTTTTTCGCGCCAAAACCGAACATGACATTCTAAAGAAGGCTCGCAAGGAAGAGGAATTGCATATCGATCGAGTTCCCGAAGGTGAAAGACTTGAAATCAGAGAAATTTTTGCAAAGAAAGGATTTTCCGGCGAAGAACTTGAAAAAATCGTCGAGCTTATTACTAGCAAACGACATGTCTGGGTGGAAACCATGCTTAAGGAAGAACACAAACTAGACGTTCAACCTCCGGAACCTGTGATTTCTGGATGGGTAACTTTTCTAGGTTTTGTTTTCGCCGGATCGATTCCGCTTCTTCCTTTGTTGTTTGGGTTTCAAATCGACGACAGCTTCTTCTATTGTGCTACAGCGGCGGGAGTCACTTTCATGCTGATAGGCTGGATTCGAGGTCGAATACTGGATCAAAGCCCTCTTCTTTCAAGCCTAAAGACCCTCATCATTGGGATGGGCGCAGCCGCCATCGCTTACGGGATTGGATACGGCGCTCAACAATTGATCTCTGCTTAAGGGGCGCTAATCCGATTTTATTTCCGAGGCGCTTCCGGTGACCATATATCAGCGCACACAGAATTATAAACGGCATCGATCAAATGAAAGCCCTTGCTCCATTGAAACCCCGAGATTCCAATATCCATGCCATCCATCTCATAGCGTACGATCACCGAGTTCCAAACAATGGGAAATTCCGTAGGCGACATTGTTCCACCAAATCGAAATCGGCCCGTATGCGAAACACCATTTCTCAGCAGTCGCAGAAGGGGATACCAGGATTGTTTTCGAAGCCAATCTTGCATTTTATATTCATTAGCAAAGTCGAGAATGATTTCGTAGAGCTCACTTAAAGATTTCCAAAGCGTGCTGCGAATGAGTTCATCGGATAAGAACTCCTCTACGCCATCCCCCACTCCTAAAATCTGACTTTCAAGCGCAACGCCTTCGAACTCAACGCCATCAAATACCACTCGATATTCTCGCAGTTGATCTCGAATCTTTTTGTTACTGATTCCAGGCGTAAGGCCTGTCGCGATGCGAGGTAGCGCGCATACGGCCTTCACTTGTCGATATAGCATTTCATGAGGATTGTTCATCATACGGTGGGATTACTTACTATCGTTCTGAGTAATTATAAATAAAAACTATTTACCAAATGGAAGTATATCGCTTTAAGATGGGGGCAAGGATTTTTTGGGTGATTAAGGAAGTCATTCCGGGCTCTATCCCCATGAAGCCTCTTAAACAAGTTCAATAGCCGGCATGGGAAACGGAGATCGCAGCAATGACTAACTCGATTGAAAGAGTCCGAATCGAATGGCTCTATAAGCAGAGCTTCGCCACCCAGACAATGGGATTCGTGAATGCCGCGCTCTATGCCTATCTTTCTTTCGATGTCATTCCGACGTCGACCGTGATCGCGTGGATCTCTTTAGTGTTCATCATTTACGTCGGAAGAATGATATTGCAGCGAGTCTTCAACGCGTCCTTTGTGGATGGCGAAAGCACTCGAGATCCTGCCTCATGGGAACGCTATTTCGTCATGGCAACATTAGTTGCAGGAGCCGCATGGGGAGTCGCAGGATCGTGGCTCTTACCGCCAGGCCAGATTGTTCATCATACATTCTTAGGCTTTCTACTTGCTGGCACAACTGCCGGCGCGAGCATCGCTTACGTGCCTTCAAAAAAGGCCGTGCACGCCTTTTTATTGCCTTCCCTCCTGCCATTTGCGATCGGACTTCTTCTTGAACAAAATCGTTTTGCTACGGGCATGAGCATCCTCACGATTCTCTTTTTCATTCTCCTGACCATTCTCATCAATAAAATGAATAAATACGTCGTCGATTCAATTCAGTTGCGATTTGAAAAGGATGAATTGATGAACGAATTGAAAGCTGCCCAGGTGAAAATGATTCATTCGGCAAAGATGACGGCCCTAGGAGAAATGGCGGGCGGAATTTCCCATGAAATTAATAACCCATTGGCCGTGATCGACGGTGAAATGAGCCATTTAGAATTGCTTGCGAAAGGTAATAAAATAGAAAATAAGGACATTCAAAAATCGGCCGAAGGCATTCATCGGATGGTCACACGGATTTCACTCATCATTAAGGGACTTCGCGCTTTTGCGCGTGAAGGTAAGCACGATCCACGAGAACTCACCTCCGTCAGGAAAATCGTTCAAGAGGTCCTAAGCTTTTGTCAGGTGAAATTTGAAAAACATGGAATCAATTTGATCGTCGATGACATCCCAAATAACTTATTGTTGGAATGCAGAAGCGTTCAGATATCCCAAGTCCTCATCAATATGCTCAACAATGCTTACGACGCCGTGGAGGGCAAAAAGGATCCTTGGATAAAATTGGAAGTAAAGCTGGAATCCGACTCGGCGATTTTTTCAGTAAGTGACAATGGAGCCGGAGTGAATGAGACAATTCGCGAAAAAATAATGCAGCCATTTTTCACGACCAAAGACGTCGGCAAAGGAACGGGCCTTGGCTTGAGCATTTCGAAAGGTATTATTGAAAGCCACGGTGGAACATTCTTTTTAGATGCGCAGTCGCCCTACACACGCTTTGTGATGAGTCTTCCACGCGCGGTGATTGACCCGGAGTGCTGAGCAGCTTAACCGACTTTTAAGGACGAGCGAAAAAGCTTTGATGAGAATCGGAAGTTTGAGACATATCAGGCTCGGCGGAGATCGCAGAGTTTTCATTGTATGTTGGGTATTGCGAGCCGATTCCTATGCCGGGAGCATGATTAGAATCGAATTTTGAAATTTCAGCAGAAACCTGCATCGCGAGCTGGGAAAATTCCGAAGCGGAAATGGAATCCGTATTTTCCGCTGAAGCTTTAACAAGATTGGACGGAGAGGAAACAGCCACTTGAGGATATTGCTCTTTCGATTCTTCGTCGGGCGATTCATCCTTGGAGCGCTTTAATTCATCTAAGGCAGCATGAAGCATGGCTAGCTTCAACTTTTCTTCTCGTGTGAGCTCGCGCTTAATACTTTCAAGCTCTAGCCAAATTCTTACTTTGGAGATGGCTACACCGATCTTTGCTTGATCGGTGTTTTCATCGGCGCGTATATCGTGACTGAAAGCGCAAAATATCACCGTAGCGATGAGGGCGAGCGCGACATTTTGAAGACGTTGCTTCATACCATACATTCCAAGCCAAACTTAAAAACGTGCAATCCCCATGCCTCTTCAACCTTCAAGAAATTCAATAACTTGAAGCATAGGCGAATGGGGCTCGTAGTTCCCGTATGGGACATCTTGAGGGCAGTGAGAATCTGAAGGCCGATGAGTTACGCTCGATCGACCGAAATCAATCTGGAATGAGGGGAATATCCGGCACTTGAGGTGCCGTATCCAAGCGAACCGTTTCGATCAGGCAAACTCGTAGCCATTCTTCCGCATAGTCCGAACATGCATAAGGATCGTTATAGGTATCCATACACCAAAAATATACCTCCCACGCCCATCCATAACATGGATTTTTCTTCCATTCGGGAATGTACTGTTCCTTAGGAATCGGATTCAGCTCCTTCGCTTGAACTTCAATATTTGACACAAGAAATGCCGCTGCAGCCGCGGCCATGAAAAATACACGCATCCTTAATCACCCTTTCCTCAAAAAGACCTCGAACAGTGGGCACTGTCGGACTACTTCAAGAGTAGGTCAAAGAAAATTTCGTTCCGAATTTTTTCGATGAGATGATGAAACGCGAAAGAGCTTCTAAATTAATTGCCAAACTTAGATGGGTCGAACTTCGGATCTGAAACAAGTTTTTGAACCTGCTGTAGAAGGGTGTTTTCCTTTAAGGTGCTTGATTCCGTTTTGATCCAGGTTTGAACACTTCCCTGAACATCCACACCGGCCGTGACAATGTCGTCAAGGTACTGCTCAACACTCTTAATTTTTACGAGCGATCGCCCTGCAGATCCGGAAACGTAAACATAGAATTTATAACGAATCACATAGGGCACGCGCGTGACGTCAAAACCATGAAACAGCACGTCGGACTTACCGCGAATCCAGTCGGTGACGATGTACGCTCGGCCCGTCGCAAGGTCGGCATCTTTTTTGAGAATGGGAAATTTTCCCATCGAAGACTGCACCGCGGACCAAGTTCGCTGAAATCCTCCGCCCATGACCATCTCAGTGGGCTTTTTCTCAATGGATATCTTACCCGGCTCATTGAAATCTTTATTCCAACAGCTCGTGAGAGAAATTAAAAATAAGGACAAAGCCAAGACAGACCAGCGGGAGACAGGTGACTTCATACCGGCTCATTCTACCAGATATGGGCCTATTTGGGGGAGGCCGACGCCGTGGGTCGAGTAAGGAAGGTATTCGTCGAAGGCTGGAAAAATACGTCTACAGCCTTCATATCCGCGGGAACCGTCCAGGTGACATCTTTATGCACGAATACCACTCCTGCACTGAGAGTCCCCACAATCGTGGCCATGGCCTTTTGATTCCAAGGCACACCTGCCAAAAGGCGTTTCTTTTGCGAAAGCATATCCTCAATAAATTTTTCACGCTGCTTTCGCTCCTCGTCTGAAATCTTAATCGCCTTATCGGCAAGTTTTGTTTGGAGCATTTGCACGGTTTCATCGATCTGCATTTCTTTGATTTCTTGATCTGCAAATATTTTCTTCTCAAAGTTCGCTCCAAGAAAGATTGTGGTTGTCTTACCCGGCGATCCCAAATTCTTAACAATAAGACCTTTGAATGGGATTATTTCAGCGCCGCTCACCTCGCCCTTTCCGTCCGATGCTCGTAGCCAACCAAGCGTATAGATCATTCCCCCTTCAATACTCTCCTTCACAAAAATATTTCCGCTCGCCTCAACTCGGCCATTTTTTATGGTAGGCGTGAGAATATCTTTTTTTGCAGTCACATGCGTTTTTTCATCACCTTCAATATCCCCAAAGATATTGATGTTATCGCCACTCGAAATCTTGCAGGAACGAACCGATTTCTGAATCAGAATATCTAGATCCGACTGTACACTGCCCCCTTCGATGACGCTGCCATTCACGAAAACTCTTTTTGCCCCTGCTTCGATAGAGTTTGCAGCCGCAATGTCCTCATTCACAAAAATTCCAGGAATGACAGAGAGTTTATGGTCCGCCCAATCCACAAATCCCTCATGAGTGGCGATCCACCCTCCACCCTCCTGCTTGACGACGCCATTGCCCAAACTCATTTTAACTTCCGGTCCCAAGAGTCCTGGAACTTCCACACCGTAAATGTCTACTCCAGTGTCGCCTCGGCTAGGTGGGGTGTAGGCGATGAGAAGTTGATCCTTTCGAACGAAAAGCAAAAACTTCGTACCTATAAATTCCAGGTTCAAATCTTTTGTCATCTGAACGGTAACCTTATCGCTCGCCGCAAAGCGCGCACTTGCAGGAGATCCAGGCGTCGGAAGTTTACCTTCGACAATGACTCGATCTAAAACTGGAACCTTGGCGGTAAGACATTCCTCTAACGCCTGATTCACGACGTCAGCTTTGACCCCCGTCAACTTCAGATCGTCTTCCATCAATTGAAGTCGCGCCTTGGTGGGCTGGTGCATCAGATTTGTCGAAGGAAACAATGAAAGAACCGCTCGCAATTTATCGCGTGTGACGGAAATTGCATTCTTTACGACGACGCTTCCGCGATCGACCAGCACATAGCCCGGACTGGAGAGCGAAGAGCGAAGTTCTAACCCATCGGCTGAGCGAGTCGTCCCCTCCCCGGCACTAAGTTGCTCATCAAGGCCTCGATTTGCGCGAATGCTTCTCCCAAAAATGCATTTTCCATCTGTGCCTTCCGTAGGAGGAGTTCGGGTGGCGAGAAGAGTGCCCGGGTCCACACATTCCGCACTCGTCACAACTATATCTTCCAAGGAATCTCGCGATTCCAAAAATTCCGAGAGCGGCCGATCGTTAAGCTTCACATGATAAATTATTTTGACGTCTTCTCCGTCACGAGCGGGATCCGCCTTGGCTACAATCGTCGGCGGAAGATGATCTAAGTTCGTACCGGAAACAGCCGAGTTCACCATTGCTTCGATTGCGGCATGATCGACTCCGTGAACAATCCCTTCTATTTCCAACGCCTTTTTTACCATGTCGGCAGTGACCTTGCTTCCAAGAGAACTGACTGGGGGAAACTTCAATTCCGCTTTTGAGCCGTCGTCGTCACATTGCACGCACGACTTCATAGTGAGCTTTGCTCCATCCCACTGCAATAGTCCCAGGATTTTAGCCCGATATTCTAAATGCGTGTTCTCAATTTCTTCGATTCCCTCTTCCGTATCGATTTCAATATCTTTCGCGACAAACTTGGGCGGAACCGGAATTTTCTCTTTGAGAAGCGTCGTTCCTTCCACAGCCGGAATGCTTTTTGTTTTCGTCACGAGCAAATCGCCTGGTGCGACATAAACATTTGAAGGAGTTTTTTGTTTGAATAAGGCGGGCCACAGTTTTGCCAAAAGGCGACGGACGGCAGACAGCGGCTCAAATTGCTTATAGTCGAAATGAAACTTAATTTTTGCGTCGACTCCTCGACTCATAGGTTCGCCGCGAGCCACAACCAATGAAAGGATTTTCCCCTGCGACTTTGGATCAGCATAAGCTTGATCCAAAGTTTTTTTGAGCGATTCGAGATCGTATCCGAAAAGAATTCCCGCATCCTCGACTACCCTCTGCAGTTCTTCAGGAGAAAGACGCTGCTGGGGAAAAAGTGGAAGCGTGGCTTTCAACCGATCCTTCGAGATCTGAACGAGATTGCGAATGTGTACTTTACCCTCTTCGACCGAAATCTTTCCGTACGTCTTTGCGCGAAGGTGAACGGTATCTCCTTCGATTTCCTTTTCGACGCCATCACCTGGATAGAGAGGCAATTCCTTATAAGGTTGGCCGTGAAGTTTATTTCCAAAAATATCGGTGCCGTCTTTAGGAGGAATAGGCGGGGCGATAGAAACCGCTACTTCACCCGGAAACACAACGCAACGTTGCGCTCGCTGAATGTCCAACGAATCTTTGCTTCTCGGTTTTGAATAGTGATTTGTGATTTCCCCTGCTTTTCCATCCTCCGCGGGAGTCCACTCGGCAACTAAAATTTCTGCCCCTTCTGACTTCAATCGCTCCATGGATTTTTGAATGGAGACTCCATCAAGAAATCCGTGAGTCACCTTATTCTCGCGAGCATAGGCGATGAGGTCGAGCGGTGTGATTGGTTCTCCAGCGTGATTGGTGCGGGCGGTGACAACGACGGCGCGAGCTCCGCGGTCCAGGGATTCAAACGTGGGTTCGACGCCAAGGCGAACATCGTGTTCCAAAATCAACTTTCCAAAAGCCAGGGCGACATACCGAACTTCATTGCCCTCGTGTTTTTCCTCTACGCCTTTGCCTGGGAGGTAATCCGGCGGCTTCGGAACGGGCGGTGGGATAACCTCTCCATTAATTTTTTCACCCGCGCGCTCAGGCTCTTTGAGAAACTTCAAAATGACGTCATTTTTTCTTACGAAGAGCGGTTTACCCTCCAGTAGGATTTTCATGTCGAAAGGAAACTCAGGTGCCTTAAAGGTAAGAGGTGATGCCGGTCGTCCCTCGGCAATGACGACATCCATCGGCACAGATTCTTCAATCTTCGTATGTCTTGCGACACGCTGAACCTCGCGCTCAATGACGTCATTCTTGATTCCATGCGTGACACCTTTGGAAGTGAGCACGTCCAAAACCGATTGCACGGTAATGCCGCCGGTGAATTTGCCGAAAGGGAGCTGTGCTTTCTTCCAAACGGCGCGCATGTTGTCTTCCGCGACCTGAATGTCAATAACGAGCGGATGCGAGCTCACCTGGAAGGTAAATTTTCCGATGCCACTTTTGATGCATTTGATATCAGAAGGCTCAATTCCCAAAGACTTGATGATCTTGTCCTGAGCCTTGGTTTCCGTAGAGTCGGAAACGGCAATAAATTTGACGAGAGCCCCCATAAATCCCACCGTATTTTACCATTGCGGTTTCCATGCTGCGGAGCCGAGGAAGCCCAATTGAGGTTTTGACGAGATGGGCGTCTTTTCGGTAGTTCTAGGCGGACAAAACAAGATGGTTGGGTAGCTCAGTCGGCTAGAGCGAGGGATTCATAACCCCTAGGTCGGTGGTTCGATCCCACCCTCAACCATAACTTCGCCTTTTTCCGAAACACTTGCTTGCTAAGCTGGCGTCGGTCCATCCCCTTGACGGTTCTTAATTCGCTCTTTTGATTTCGATTTAGAGGCAGGGTCGCCACCTTTGGCACCCGTGAGGGTATCATCGACCGCTTTCTTACACCGTTCTAGCGGAAGATCGATGCCGGCTCGAGCAGCGAGACCTTTCAATAGAATTTCCGAATTTTCTTCGAGGTTCGTTTTGTTGAGCCGATTGTGAAGTCGATTCTCCATGGCTTGGAGGATCGCCGCAACACGAAGATCTTCTAGACTTGGCTTTATTTCTTTAACTACTTCCGCAGCAGCAATCCTTCTTTCCGCGACGGGGGCCACAGATTCTAGTTTCTCTACTGCTTTTGATTTCGACGGCTCCTTCACCAACTCTACTGCATCAGATGGCGCTATCTTTAGAGGTTCAGCTTCGATCTTAACTTCTTTGGAAGTCTCAGCGCGCACTTGAAATTCCTCGAGCACCCGCTGAAGACCGGGCGCCCACTCGCGCCCACTTAGAATTTCCTTGGCGTTCAATCGGCCTGTTTCGAAGATAATTTCGAAGGGAAACAATGCTCGCCCCTGCGCATTTCTCGATTTAAAGGTAACAACCATTCGAACGAGACCAGGTTTCTCGACATCATTGGGGGCTTCATAGACGAAAGTTGCCGCATTCCGAACGATCTTCTGCCAGGCATTTAACTGACGGACTTTTGGAGCTTCAACCCATTCCAGGCGAACACCAAGTGTGGAGTTATTCGAAAAGATCTCTCGAGTTCTCGTATGCAGGTTTGAAAGCACGGTGTCGCGGATATTCGAATGAAGAGTACCCAGCAGATATTCGGGCACTTCAATGGATTCAATCCTCGGGCTTTCTTCCTGGTCACTTTCCAACACTTGGTTGTTTCCCTCTGAACCGACAGGTTGATATCCGCTAGGCAATGAAAGCCCTTGGAGCAATTCGTTCATGCCCACTGCTGTGTTTAAATGAACTGTTCCACTCGCATCATATCGCGCGGGCGCTTCGAATCGGTGGAGAAGCTCTTCTCCACCTAGTTTCAAAGTCATTTTCCATTGAGCGACGCCATCAGACTCAAGCTTAGGATCGTATGGACGCGACCGATTTTCTACTTCCAGTCTCGTTTGGATTTTAGTTTTGCTTTGAAGTGCTGATTTAATCATTTTCTGAATTTGCTCGTCAGGGCTTTCTACAAAATGTCGCCAATATTTATCGAGCAGGTCCGCCGCTACCGTCTCTCGAGCTTCGAAAAGATAAGCCCACTCTTGAGCTCGAGGCATGTTGGGAATGACTTCTGATAGAGAAGGCCTCCATGCCGACCTTGGAGTATCGAGTAGACCAGACACTTCGTCTTCCGCTTTCAGGTATTCTTCGATCGTCCATACAGGATCGAGTTCAAGTGTTGCTCCGATTCGATCGACTAAGCCAAGAGAGGACGATATTTCGCGAAGGCGTTGCTTTCGCGAGATTGCGAGTTCTGGATTATCCAGAGCNNCCTTTAAGGCGCTCATCAGGAGCTGCACAATTTCCCGCCGCTCCTTTTTGGATAGAAATCGAATTTCACGGAGCTCAGCCGAGAGTTGCGTATTCAAGAGCGCTTCCAATAACTGGGTCTGTGCCTTTGCTGAGTTGGGAAGCTGAACACCCACCCGCTCCCAAGCGCTAAGGTAGCTTCTAAGAATTCTCTTTTCGTGAGCTGTTAGTTTTCTAAGTTTGCTCAGTTGATAAAGCGAAAGAAGTGCGAAAACAGCTGCGGGGGAGGCCGACAGCAGAAGACCGACTTTAAAGCTAAGATCATAACCGCGCGCAGCGGCAGCATCACGAAACTGCTCATAATCTCTTTGTAGTCGGCTCTCATTAATGGAAGTCATCCCCGCATCGAGTTGATAGGACCGGCTTGGATGCACATCCGGGTTCGCTTGCTGACTTTCAACAGCAGTTCTGAGATTCGTCAAAATCCTTTGCTTCTCCGGGTCCTTTTGAAGTCGCCAGTCATCGGAAGTGAGTCGCATTTTTAAGTATTCAGTGAGGTCTCTGACATTTTGGTACTGCTTGACGTTGTGCTTAGAGTCGATCGAAGGGGACGCATTGTTCCATTTTAGGACGGCACTTAAGACCGCTCCAGAACCATGGACGAACATACCTAGAAATATTGCAACGGCACTTACAACGATAGCATCGATCCAGAGCGTTTGAAGCGGCGCTAGAATTTTCTGTTTATGCACATTAAAATAGTCTCGAAAGGCGCCCCAGCGCTCCTTTTGCTTGGAAGCCTCGAGACCCTGCCGGGTGACGGAGAGAGCATTACGACTTTCGGACTCGAGTTCAGAGCGCAGGCTGGAATACTTTTGTGAGAAATCGGGCATAGTCCACCAAACCTTAGCAACTCAACTCCTTATCCTTGCAATATTGGTGCCAATTCCGCGAGCGACTCGCACAGTACCAGAGGGCAGGTTTTCTTTGATTCGTTTCGGCTAAATTTAACTGGAAGGAAGTATCTATGAGTTCAAAGACATTTGAATCCGGCGAAGACTTCACGACTGATTTTTATGGGCCCTCCAGTGACAAAGACTGGAAAATTGGCGATGTGATGATCTCCAATCCCCTTTGTATCCGGGAAACGGACGTCCTCAATTTTTACGATCCCAAACTTCCATGGCGCCAATACCGACATCTCCCTGTCGTCGATTCAGAAAATGTTCTTAAGGGGATTCTTTCGCATCGAGATATTATGGATGAAGCAGTGAATAGGTTGGTGGGCCCGCAGACAGGAAATTCTGATTTCACGTCAGAAAAGGGAATTCCTGTAAACACCATCATGAAAAAGGAAGTTGTGTCGATTCATCCTGAAGCCACGGTTCAAGAGGCTGCCTATAAAATGTTTTCCAATAAATGCGGATGTCTTCCCGTCGTAGACGAACGCAACAGAGTACTGGGAATTGTGACAGAAGCGGATTTGGTAAAGCTCTTCTACCTCTACAGTGAAGGCGGTTGTCCGTAACCTTTCGACTCTCCATCATTTGCGCACCGTAAATGTTCCCTTACAATTGAAAGACGAGTTGTAAAGACCGTCTTACAATTGCACCTATTTCCAGACAAAGTTTTCCTCAAGCTCTCTAGTCCAAACTCATCGGCTATCATGTGAAGGAAGGTCACTGCGGACGACCTCTTTAGAGGAGAAATGCATGATTGCTAAATTAATGAATACATCTCTCAAAACGAAAGTGATGGGACTAAGCATCCTCACCACCATTCTCTGCGGAACGGTTTCTTACGCAATGTTGCAATATATTTCGAACAAATGGACGAGTTCGGAACTCTCCAATTTCAAAAAGACAGCGGAAACCCTAGGCGATGCGATAAGCGCTCAATTCTTTGAACGGTATGGGGATGTTCAAGCCTTCACTCTTAACCCCACGTTTCAGACAGGTGATCAGGCAGCGATCGTTCAAACGCTCAATAGCTACGCAGCGATGTACGGAATTTACGACCTCATTCTTGTAGTGGATAGCCGAGGGCGACTCATCGGCGTCAATGATAAAGGTCCCGATGGCAAAACTATTTCCGTCGAAAGGCTGTATCAAAAGAATTATTCTAAAGAAAATTGGTTTAAGGCTGTTACCTCCTCTGCCACAACGGACGATCCATCTAAAGCCTTCGCTGGCACTTATCTAGAGGATGCCATTGCCGATCCCCTTACAAGCGAGGTTTTTGGAGAACAAAGATTAGGAAGTAGCTTTAACGCTGCGATCCGGGATTCGTCGGGTCACATCGTAGGAGTCATTTCAAATCGAGCAGGCTCTCGATGGTTTGAGGTTGCATTTAAGGAAACAATTGCCGGCATGAAAAAAACCGGAAACGCTCACGGCAGTCTCGCAATGATGAGTAAGGACGGAACGCTTCTTTTTGAATACAAATCCAATCCAGAATCTGATGCGCTAGATTCAACAACGTACGATTGGGATCGATTGTTTAAGCTCAATTTGGCAACGGAAGCACATTCTCAGCCTTACGCTCAGGAGTTGATTGAAAGACGAGCCGGCGCCACGATCACGCCTAACGAAATGGGCGAAAGAGAAATTGTTGGCTTCGCCCCCATTGAAAATCCGAAGTTCATTTCTCAAATTGGTTGGAACACCATCGTCAGAAACGATGCGCGCGAGGCCCTTGTCGCTGTTTATCGCGCTCAATGGATACTTTATCTTTCAATCTTAGTGATGGCGGCGATAGCAACGTTGCTCGGATTCTTCCTCGCAAACCAAATTTCAAACAATCTTTCACAGGTCTCAACGAGTCTCAATGCGGGGTCGAATGAAGTAGGCATCGCTGTGAAAGAACTTGCCTCAGCCGCCTCCAACTTGTCGACTGCGTCCACTCAACAAGCCGCAGCCCTCCAGCAAACCTCGAGTGCAGCAGAAGAAATTGCATCGATGGTAAGGCGCTCAGCCGAATTAGCTCATCAAGCCGATGGATTTTCCACGCAATCTCGCGACAAAGCGGTTCAGGGCGGAGAAATTGTCGCGAAGATGACAAAATGCATGGCCGCCATCAGTCAGCGTACGGAGGAAGTCGCCTCCTCCATGATTGAAAGCAATGACAGGATCTCTGAAATTTTGAAAGTGATCGAGGAAGTGGGAGCAAAGACGAAGGTCATCAATGAAATCGTATTTCAAACCAAGCTCCTCTCGTTCAATGCCTCCGTCGAGGCCGCGCGGGCGGGCGAACACGGAAAGGGTTTTGCGGTAGTAGCTGAAGAAGTTGGAAAACTGGCACAGACATCCGGAAACGCAGCCACCGAAATCAACGGACTTGTGGACCGAAGTCTCTCTACCGCTGGTCACATTATTGACCTTACGAAGCAGAAAGTTGAAGCGAGTTTGAAATCTGCACGAACGGCCGTCACGACAGGAAACACAGTGACGTCCGAATGCGCAAAGGTGCTGAATGAAATTGTCGATACGTCAAAAGGCGTCAATCGCATGGTTTCTGATATTGCAACTGCGAGCGAAGAATCTTCTAAGGGCGTGGGAGAAATTAGTCAGGCTTTGAATCAACTTAATCAAGCAACTCATACCAATGAGGCAGCCTCTCGAAGCTGCGCCGCGGTTTCTAACAAATTGAGTCAACAAGTCCGGGATCTTCGAGGATCGGCGGTCTCACTGGACTCAACCATCGGAGGGGCAACAAGGTTAAAAAAGCTCGGTTAGTGGCCGCAGCTTGATGCTATAATTTTGTCGTGTCACCGCTACCTCAAGCTAAAGAAACAGTAGGCGTTCAAAGACTCCAGCGACGGTTGGCAGTTTGCGAGCGCCGATCGAACTGGAGCGGCGCCAGTCAGATTCTCGAAATTCTTTGTCTCCAGTTTCCTACGGTACCGCGACTCCGCTTTAAGCAAGCTGAAATGCTCATCAAAGCCGGCGATTTCAAACGAGCTTCTATTGCCTTTAAGAGAGCGGCCGAAGCGTACATCTATTTAGGACAACCGAAGATGGCACAAAGTGTATTGCACAAAGCCGCCATCATGATTCCAAGCGACATCAGTTTTAAGGAATTACTTCACGAACTAAAAACTAAGGAGCTGCGAAAAGAGGATATTCATTTTCACTTTTTCAAGAGAGGGGCTTCCCAAATTTTTGATCCGAACGAGTTTGACGACCAACTCTTAGAAGAGGACGAGAGTGAGTCTTTGGAGGAAGTGACATCGGCCCAAGGATTCATTCATTTGCGCCATGCGGACTCCGATCAACAATCTCGCATTTCAGAAAAACTCAGCGCCATTTGGGAAGGCTCCTCATTCTTAAAAACCATGGGGCGAGACAGAATTTCATCTGCTTGGCAGGATGTCATTTTTCAGGCCGCTCCGTCCGGTACGGTCGTTTTTTCAGAGCACGAAAATGCACCCGCGCTGCTTCTGTTATTAAAAGGCTCTTTCACTCTTACCGACATTCGCACACAACATACTCAAACATTGAAAGCGGGCGACAGCATTCCCTTTGCGCTCGCGAAAGCGGATCTTGGCTATAGAGGCGAAATTGCGGAAGACGCCGAACTTTTATTCTTTCCTTGGTCTTGGCTTGAGCGAATCCAGGAAGAAAATTCAGTGATCCGAAATTACTGTGATCGCCATACTGCGGAACAATGGTCTCCCTTCGCCGTAAGAAGAAATTCTGTATTGGGAGATTTAGAGAGTGAAACATGGGCTCGACTCCAAAATCTAATGGTCTTGGCTCGGCTTCGAGCGGGTCAGATCGTTATCTCCGAAGGGACCATTCGGGATCCGATCCTCTATCTCATTTTAGAAGGCGAAGCAGAAGTCACCCGCCGACATGGAAGCCCGCACCAGATTCTTCTTAAGACGCTCAAGTGCGGCGACGTGTTTGGCGAACGAAGCTTTTTGGCGACCGTCCCTAGCATGGCCACGGTCATCGCAAAGAGCCCCATGAGAGTGCTCAGCCTTTCCAAAACTCAACTTGATCGAGCAATAGAATATTTTCCTCAACTGACGGAACGTCTGTCTAAGTTGAATGAAACACGCGTTCAGGAAGCGATTTCGTTTTCTCTTCGCTCCGCTCCCAATTTGGAAGAGAGTCCCGACGTCAAAATTCTCAGCGAGAACAAATCCCATGTTCACTTATTTTCGGGGCTCACGGAATCCATTCGTCAGACCATCTTAAAGAGTCTCACCAAATTTCGCGCTTCAACTGGCATTGTACTCCAGAACAAAGGGGATCCACTGACGAAAGCATACCTCCTTCTGAAGGGAGCCGTGAAGTCGAACGATTTTCTTGAAGATGGTGAGGAAGTGGGCGTTTTAAAATGGGGCACGGGGCAACTGATTGGAGATGAAATCTATTTTGACCAAAATGCCACCTCCGCTTTTCATGTGGAAGTCACTGAGGACGCGGAACTCGCAGAAATTACCGAGACTCAGCTGAAGGATCTGGCCACGATTCATCCACAGATTGCAACAAACTTGCGAGACCTTCGCGACCTGAGGGAAGTTTACGCAATGTCCGCGCAATCCGAAATCTTTAAAGATTGTAGCGATCATCAACTGCAACTTTTGAAAAAATCTCGAATCCGAAGATATAATGCAGGTGACGTGGTCATCAATCAGGGAGATCCTCGAGATCCCCTTCTCTATGTGATTCTGAAGGGAAGCGTGGACGTCGCAAAAAGAATCCAATCGACGGACAAAATTCTAGCGGAATTGAATCAAGGGCAAATTTTTGGAGAGTCGGCAATGATCACGAACCTCCCGAGTTCCGCCACCGTGATTGCGAAGACCCATCTTTCGGTCATTGAAATTTCACGGAAGGAATTGGAGCTGCTTAAAGGGCAGATTCCAAGCCTCACGGATCACCTGGTGGAAGTCTTCAGAAATCGAGCCCTTTCAAACGTCGATCTCTTCATCGCTCGGTGGACTGGAAATCACTCGCGTTTCTAACCCGAAGACCGCTTTAGCCGGAGTTGCGGGGATCTCTAGATATGCTAAGAGACCTGCACTTATGCCTGCACGCCAAGTCTCCCTCATGGGCCTCTGTATCGCTCTTGCGCTTTCTTGCCCCCCGGCTCAGGCCTGCTCCACCTTTGCTTCGAAGGTAAATGATGAAGTCGTCGTTGGGAAAAATCTCGATTGGTTTGAATCCACAGGAGCGCTCATTTTCTCACCTGCAGGCCGACGAAAACACGGCCTCTATCCCGATGCAGAAAAACTTTTTCATTGGCGAGCCTCTTATTCAAGCCTCACCTTCGTACAACATAGTCTGGACCACCCCTTAGGGGGCATGAATCAAAAGGGTTTGGTCGTGGAGATTCTCGTCGGTGCAAAAATGCTCAGTAAGCCGTCTGAAAAGAGACCGAACCTCAATTCCGTTCAATTCATCCAGTATCTTTTAGATACCTTTCAGAATGTGAAAGAAGTAGCGACCCACCTTCCCCAGCGCTCCAGGGAATTTGCGGTGGTACCTTTGCGCGGAACGCCTTCCGTAAAATATTTCGTGGCCGATAAATTCGGTGAGTCGCTCGTGCTTGAATATGACGAGGACAATCTTAGAATATATGACTCGAGCCCCGTTCCCCTTACCAACAATTCTCCTTACGAAATTTCTCTCGCCCATTTGCAATCGGGTGCTTTAAGCGCGGAACTCCAAACCCTGGGATACTTACAAGCCTCTCGTTCTCGAAAGGAACTTAAATCTGCAGAACTTGTTTCATGGGGTTTTCGTGGCCTCAATTTCTTAAAAGGAAATACTAAAGCAGACGCTCGAGACTTCAACGCCGCATGGCAAGTATTGTACTTTCCAAAACAAAATCGGATTAGCTGGAGAGTCGACACTCGTAAGGAACAAACCTGTCATTTGTCATGGACTCAGAATCTTTGGAACCTCAAGCGAATCATAGTTCATTCCTTGGACTGCCAACCCGATGAAGCTTGGACAGACCTCACTGCCTACGAGAACGAGTCTATTTTTCTTCGAAGCGCCTATTCCGAGCGCGACATCTTGTCCCTTCAACAACTTTGGGATTATTTCCTCTCCGTAACTCGTTAAAAAAACGTCTAGCCTTTTCAGGGGCTTAGTGAACCCGACGAAAACCTCCCGCTCGGTATGACTCTTGCTTTAATCCTTCTTGAGGCGTCTGAGGAGGCGTCTAAGTGTGTGTAGATTCATCGCTCTCATAGGATTTCTATTACTATTTCTTCAATCGCCTTTGGCTATGGCTGCAAAAAAGGACTGGTCCTATTGGGACAAAGCCATGTTCCTTGGAGTCGAAACCCTCGATTTAAAAAAAGTGACCTGGGCGATTTCTGGACTTCGTTCGGCGAGCATCAATGCCACGGATGATTCCGGAAATACCGCGCTCATGCTCGCCGCAAAAATCGGTGATGCGTCCATTGTTCATGAACTCATTCAATATAAGGCGGACATCCATGCAAGAAATAATGCCGGAGAAAATGCGCTTATTGTCGCAGCGGCCGCTGGGAATGAAGAGATTGTAAAAATATTTCTGGAGAAAGGATTAAATATTAATTCCAGAGCCGCCAATGGCGACACGGCCCTTATTGCAGCCGCGCGAAGCGGAAAAGGGAAAGTAGTTGAACAACTCATCCAGAGCCGTGCGAACATTGTCGCACGAAATCAGAGTAAAAAAGATGCATTTGAAGAAGCCCTCGCAAACTATGCTCGTCCGTCGGCTCGAAGCGCCCAAGGCGAAGCGATTCTTCAACTCTTGAAAGCGGGTTACCGTCCCGATCCTTCCCTAAATGCGATTCCCTTCTTGGTCGCGATCAGGCATCCCGACGCGGCGAAAATATTAGTTTCTGATAGCCAACAGAATTTGGACGCCGTTGACTCAACTGGGCGGACGGCACTTGTTCACGCCATTGATACAAAGCAAGAAGATCTAGCGCTCTCGCTCCTCTCTAAAGGCGCGAGAATGGATTCTGGCTTCTATCATCCGCTTTTCTCCACAGCCTATACTGACGAAATCCGCGTCGCCTCTGCCCTTCTTTCGAAGAGCGCCGACGTCAATATGAGAAAATCTGAAGGCGAAACGCCTCTTTGGATTGCAACGCAACTTCGAAATTCCAGCGTTGCAAAACTACTTCTTCAAAATGGTGCCAATCCAAATCTAAGGAAAAAGGACGGCGCATTTCCATTAGTATTTGCAGTCCAATCGGATGATGCTGACCTCGTTCAATTACTTTTGGAAAAAGGCGCAGATGTCGAAGCAAGAATGAATCCTAAGGATTCCTCCGCTCTCTCAAAGGTGATGGACCGATCAGGAAGCTCTATTCCAAGCAGGATTGCGAACCACCTGATCAAAGGGGGCGCGGACATCCGAGCTTTGAATTCGTCCCATGAAACAGCGCTCATGTGGGCGATCAAAAATAATTATCTAGATGTCGTAAAACTTTTATTGGAAAAAAACGCGGCACTTGAAGCGAAAAATCCCGCGGGTCAGGCCGCTCTTGCCTTTGCCATTTTTTACGACAGAAAAGAGGCCATCGAACTTCTCTTAACCGCCGGAGCTAATCCCAATGCTCAAACAGCAGATGGAAGCACGGCGCTCATGTGGGCAGTCCATAAAAACGATCGCGACTTGGTAAAATTCATTCTTTCCAAAAAGCCAGATCTCAATATTCGAAATAAAAAGGGGCGAACGGCGCTAACCGAATCTTATCTCGAAAAATATGTTCAAAATTTTGAGATTATCAATGATCTCGTGAGCGCTGGGGCAGATCCTAACAC
>DDSI01000267.1 GCA_002343335.1 Bacteriovoracaceae bacterium UBA2394 | reverse complement strand
GTGTAGACCCGGGATTCTCATCGCTATGCTTCGTTTCAAATTCCATATGCCCATCTGGAAAAATTCGGAGCTGTCCGAGAGGTGCTGTGTATTTGAAAGCCACGCCCGCCTCCTCGGTGATTCGAAAACTAAATTGCCCCGACCGCTTTTTGATTCCCTCTCCTAACAATCTCCAAAGACGATCCTTCTCATTGGCGGTTAAACTTNNCGAGACCCATCAAAAAGTTTCGAATAAGTTTGAATAGATATTTATTATGAACACCATCCTTCAGAACTTCGTTGATTAAGGTTTCCGCCGTCGACGGATCTTCGAGCGCCAAGCGAATCCGATGGACTCCAATTCCTTGATCAATGACCTGAGAAGTGCAAGTGGGCGAGTTAGTCGGAATGACGCTCGGATGAGAGACTAAAAACAAAAGTATTAGAGAGCCCCACATAATCGAGGTTCTCTACACGAACTCAATAGGATGCGAAATGCCCTCCTCTAACTAAGGTCTGAGGTCTATAAATGCCGATTAGGCGAGCACTTTGGAACGAGGAAGTGCCAAGATGGGCTTAGGTTCAAGGTGCGATTTGAGGTGGAAATGAAAAGCGATTCAACCGTATTACTTGTCGACGATTCAAAGGAGTTGCTTCAAGTCTATTCCACCGTCCTCGTCGATGAAGGCTATAACGTGCTGACGGCCTCCGATGCTAAACATGGACTTCAGCTTATTCGTGAAAATGGAGATAAAATCGGCCTCGTACTTTTGGACTGCTTTATGCCCATGATGGATGGGGAAGAGTTTATAAAAGAGTTAAAAAAGTCCTCACCCGAATTTTATGAGAGAACCCCCATCTACGGCTTTTCCTGTGCCTCCGAAGAAGCTCCGCAAATGAAGCGCCTTTTGGAACTCGTAGATGGATTCTTCGAAAAGCCGGACTCCTTTGATGACATTGTTTCTTTCGTTGAAAAGAACCTAGACTGAATTCGGCCTCTCCCTAATATTGGGGCATGAATTTGAAAGCCTTTTTATTGTTAGGGATTGCTGTTTTGATTCTCTCCGAAAGAGATGTATTTGCGGGCACGCAAAATTTCAAAGTCGATGGCATGCATTGTGAAGCTTGTGAAAAAAGCATTCAGAAAGAAGTCAAAAAAATTCCCGGCGTGACTGACGTGAACGTCGATCATAAAACAGGCTCATTAACGGTGAAATCTAAGGATGAGACCCCTGTTAAAGCGAGCGAGATCATTGAGGCGGTCAAACGATCAGGTTTCGCGGCGAAAGCAAATTAAAGAATTCATGAGATCGATTGCATCGGCCGACTTCTCCATTGGACTCCGGTGGAAGACGCCCTCCCATTGGACGTCGATCGCGCTCAGCGATTTCAATTCGTTTTTAATTGATCACGCCGCGTGCGAAAGAAAAGCATCGGCAACGGGTATGCATTTTGTCGTTCAGTATCCAGATCGACCCGAACTGACTGAGCCGATGATACAATTGGCGAGAGAAGAATTGGCTCACTTTCATCAAGTGTCGCGACTCTTATTGAAAAGAGGTCTACGGTTCGATCGCGATGAACGAAATGATTATATCAACGCTCTTTTGAAAAATCTTCGCACGGACCGCGACGGTCGATTTCTAGATCGCTTATTGATATTTGGAATTGTCGAAGCTCGCGGTCATGAACGATTTAGCATGATTGCAGAGGCAATCGACGACTCTGAGTTAAAATCATTTTACTCCCACCTGTCGGAAGCTGAAGAAAGGCATCACCAGATCTATATGGATCTGGCGTGTACATTTTTCGATCCGAATGTTGTTCGTCATCGCCTGAATGAATTCGAAATTGAAGAAGCTAGGATTATTCAGGAGTTGCCTTTTCGTGCAGCCGTTCACTAATTCAAAAGCAGTTCGAAAGTATCGCTCAAATTACTCCCATTTTGATGAGACTGAGATCGCTTCTCATTTTGACAAAGCTCACTCTGCCGTCGTCATTCCCATTCGAAAGGAGAGTGTGAAAACGGTTCATGATTGTCTTTTTCATCTCGACAATGCCGCCGCCTACAAAAAGATCTCATGTTGTTCGATTCTGGTGGTGAACGGACCCGAAGAAGAACGACACATTCACCGAGAGTTCATTTCTTTTATCGACGCAGA
This sequence comes from Bacteriovoracaceae bacterium UBA2394, assembly GCA_002343335.1. Lineage (GTDB taxonomy): Bacteria > Bdellovibrionota > UBA2394 > UBA2394 > UBA2394 > UBA2394. The sequence goes on along the minus strand of DDSI01000267.1, from coordinate 3,315 downwards.
GTCTTCCCGTAAAAAATTCCCGTCCCTTCAGCTGGTCATTCTGGATCGCTCGACCGAGGGTCGTTGGTTCGGACCGAAAGATGGAGTCGGCCTTGCGAGAAAAATTGGATTTGATTTCGCCTTCGAACACATCGTGCGAGCAAGAGTAAGTAGTCCCTGGGTTCGATCCCTCGATGCGGACACCTTCGTGCCTTGCGATTACTTTCAAGAATTTCAAAATCGAACTGGAATGTATCTTTATGAATTTCTCCATGACACTTCTCAGTTAGACGCCACACATGCTGAAGCTCTTAAAATATACGATCAGTATTTGAGATATTACCAACGCGGTCTTACCGCTGCCGGATCACCTTTTAACTTTTTAGCCTTCGGCAGCAACATCGCCATTCACGCAGAGACCTATGCGGAAGTTCGCGGCTTTCCTCAACTTCAAGCAGGAGAGGACTTTTATTTGATGAACAAAGTTGCAAAAATGAAGCAGGTCTATGGGGCTCGCGACCGTGAAGCGCTGCGGATTATCGGACGACTTTCAGATCGAGTGCCCTTTGGAACGGGGCCTGCGATCATGAAGTACGTCCGCGAGATTGAAAATGGCGGCCGAATTTTGTTTCNNGCTCTCTTTTTGACACTAAAAACGTTTCTCGAGAATTTGGAATCACTCGCCGAAGCCCGGCCTTCGCTCATCCCCGAAATCTTCGATGGCCTTCGAACTCGACAGTTTTTAACGGACGCCGAACTGAGTCATCACCCCGCCATCCCCTATCAGGAGGCTTTAAATCTGGCCTCGGAACTTTGGGAGAGCACCCCTTTGATGAGCCCCGCAATTTAGCTTATAAGGAAAATTATGAGCACCACCGCATCTCCTTCCAGTTCTGAAGTAAGTGTCATTCTTGAATTCACTCCAAATCCCGATACGTTGAAATACGCCACAAATATCACCCTCCTCCCGACTGGCGTCGCGAACTTTACCTCGAAGAGCGCTGCAGAGAATAAATCAGCTTTAGCCTCGAAACTTTTTGAAATAGAAAATATTTCAGCGGTGATGATTGGAAAGAATTTTGTGACCGTCACGCTTTCGAATCAGGATGACTTGATGGCGACCAACGAGTTAACTCAAAGGGCGATTCGCGAATTTTTGAATTCAGGACAACCTCCGGTCACGTCGACCAACGAAACTCCCACCGCTCCACTTACCGAAATCGAATCCAAGATCGTGGAAATTTTGGATAAGGAAATCCGACCCGCTGTTGCGATGGATGGCGGGGACATTTCTTTCGAAAAATACGAAGATGGTTTTGTCTATTTGAAAATGCAGGGGTCCTGCGCGGGCTGCCCGTCCTCCATGATGACTCTCAAAATGGGCGTTGAAACTAGGCTTCGAGAAGCCATTCCAGAAATTCAAGAAGTTATCCCTGTTTAGCTAAAACGCCCCCTGCTCCGCGTCGTACAGTGACGGCCTCTATAATAGAGGCAGCTGGGAACGGGGGATTCTTGAGGCCACCTAAACTCGAAATGTTCAGTCTTGTGTTAGGCGTCGGCGTCGTGGCCACTACGGCTACTATTTCAGCGGTGAGTTTGTTTGCCATTGAACACGCATGGCTTATCCAAATCAAAATACTACCGTTATTGAGTATCGGCGCACTTTCTTTAAGTGCCTTATTCTTGCGATCAGTTTTACAACACCAGGAGAAAGTGGATACGAGTGAAGAGCGCTTGCGATTGGCTCTTGAAGCTTCGTCTGGAGGAGTATGGGATTGGAACCTCAAAACGGATGAAGTTATCTTCGATCGTAAATGGTCGTCGATGCTGGGATACGAAACTAAGGAAATCCCCAGACATTTTGATTCCTTTCGAAAACTCTGCCATCCGGAAGATCTTGCTAAGACGCTAGAACGAATGATGGCCTCCATCGAGGGTCCGATTCCCACCTATAAGGCCGAGTTTAGAATGCAATCGAAAGACGGTAGTTACCGATGGATCGCTTCGGAAGGAATTGTAAAGAGATCGTCGGACGGGAAAGCACAACGAATGATCGGCTGGCATCGCGATATCACCGAAGAAAAAATGTCGGAGATTCTAATCGAGCGCCAACGCTTGCAACTGATTAATACCGCAAAAATGTCTGCTCTTGGGGAAATGTCCGGCGGAATCGCTCACGAAATCAACAACCCTCTCGCCATCATCCATGGCTGTGCAACTCAGATCCAAATCTACGCCAAAAAAGAGGAGATCGATCGAGCAAAAATTGAAAAATCTGTCGGCACGGTTATGCGCACCGTGGATCGGATATCGAAGATTTTAAAGAGTATGAAGGCTTTTGCCCGCGACGAAACACTCGACCCGCAGGAAGACATCAGTGTTTCTCGAATTGTTCAAGAAACGCTAGAACTCTGCCAAACGCGCTTTTATCATCATGGAATTCTTCTGGGCATTCCAAAGGACATTCCCGATGTTCAGATTTCCTGCCGCTTGTCCGAAGTGATGCAGGTGCTTTTAAATCTTCTCAACAACTCCGCGGACGCAATTGAACACCTTGATGATAAGTGGGTGAAAATCGAGATTCATGAACCTAATTCAACTATGGTTCAATTTTGGATTGAGGACGCAGGCTCCCCCATCCCACACGATGTGGTCGATCGATTATTTCAACCCTTTTTCACCACGAAGGAAGTGGGGAAAGGAACGGGCCTTGGCCTTAGCATCTCTAAGCGTCTTATTGAGAGTAATGGCGGTCGAATTTTTTACGATCGCAAGGCTACTCGCGCAAGATTTGTGGTCGAAATGCCCAAGGCATTTCCCACAAAGGAAATGCAGAAACGGGTCACGTCATGACGGTCCAACCCGTTAAGGAAATTTTAGTCGTCGATGATGAACGAGAACTTTGCGAAGTAATTTCCGAAATCCTTGAGGAATCAGGATACAAAGTCACCAGAGCCTTCGACGCTCCTTCGGCCTTGGACCTCGTAAAGCACCATAGTTACGATGCGGTACTCACCGACATCGTCATGCCCGGCATCGACGGCATCGAGGTCGCCCGCCAGGCGGCCGCCAAGCATCCGGGCCTGCGGATCATGTTCATCACCGGCTTCGCCGCCGTGGCGCTGGCCGCGGGCGAGAAGGCTCCGGCCGGCTCCAAGGTGCTGAGCAAGCCCATCCACCTGCGCGAGATCGTCTCCGAGGTGGAGCGGATGATCGCGGCCTAGCAAAAGGCCGCACCGAATAGCCGCCCGGCTGCGCTTGCTAAGCGTAGGGCCGATCTGTATATCCCCGCCTTCCCGAAGGTACGGACGTGTAGCTCAGCGGGAGAGCACCTCG
>DDSI01000244.1 GCA_002343335.1 Bacteriovoracaceae bacterium UBA2394 | reverse complement strand
TTCCATTTTCATGGCTTCTAAAACGAGAAGGGGCTGATCGGCTTCCACCTCTTGACCCGGCCTTATCAGAATCTTTAACACGCGGCCCGGCATGAGCGAACGCACTTCTTTCGATTGGGAAGAGCCTCCGGCGGACATGGAGATCGGATTCACGGTGAAGAGTTCGGATCCCACGGATGCTCTCCATTTGGTGGGAGAGCGCGATTCAAAAGATAATTTTAGTTCACTAGTTTCAATGGAATAGGGAAAGGCCTTTGGATTCGTGAGTGTGACTATCTCTCCGTCCACTTGAAACACGAATTCGTGACCGTTTCTGATTTCCAAAAGTTCGATATGGGAAGGATCCTTTTCACCAGGGATTTCAATTTGCCACCGCATCGTATGCCTCCTGCCAGGCGCTTCGAGAGGTCGCGCTAAAATCGATGCGGTTATCGAGGTAATCCTTCAAGCAAAAGGCCGCCAAAATTTTCGATGAGGGCTTGGGGGTTTTTCGCCAATCGGCACTTTCCAAAAGATGGGTGTGGTAACGACCTTTCTGGAAAAATTTGGAACCAAGAATCTCGAGCAAGAAGGCCTTATTCGTAATGAGGCCTTCAATTTCAGTCGCCCCCAGAAACAGTTTCAGCTTTTCACGGCAACTTTCTCGATCGGGTGCCCAAGCGATCACCTTCGCGATCATTGGATCATAAAAAGAGGAGATTTTTGTGGGACTCACCACTCCTGTATCGACTCGTACGCCTTTCCAATGAGGAAATCTTAAAAAGTGCAGCGGTCCTGGTTGGGGTAAAAAATTTGAGTCGCAGTCCTCGGCGTAAAGCCGCGCTTCGATCGCATGACCACGAGTAACAATATCGGATTGTCTGATTTTTAATTTCTGGCCTTGAGCGATGTTCAGCTGCTGTTCGATCAAATCGATTCCCGTGATGGCTTCCGTAACCGGATGCTCCACTTGGATGCGCGTGTTCATTTCTAAGAAAAAGAAATCATTTTGTTCGCTCACGATGAACTCCACCGTGCCCGCGCTTTTATATCCCACGGATTCTGCCGCGCGAACCCCCGCCTCCAAAATCTTTTTTCGCGTGGTTTCATCTAGGCTTGGACTGAGCGCTTCTTCCACCACTTTTTGATGACGGCGCTGCAGTGAACATTCGCGCTCATAAAGATGAAGCGTCGTCTTTCCATCGCCGAGGACTTGAACTTCAATATGCCTCGGATTTTCAATGTAGCGCTCCACGAAGATCATGGGGTTGTTGAAGGCTTTGATACTTTCAGATTGCGCGCGCTCCAAATTTTCTTTCAACTCAGACGGTTTTCGAACAATCCGCATCCCCTTCCCACCGCCTCCGCCCGCCGCTTTCACCAGCAATGGATAGACGAAATCCTTTCGAGCTTTCTGTAACTTCTCGACCTGCTGAACGGCGCTTTTTAAATCGGTGATGCCATCGGTGCCTGGAACGGTCGGTACTTTGTTTTTCGCAACCGTTTCTCTGGAGCGAACTTTGTCTCCCATGGCATCGATCATCTTTGAGGTCGGTCCCACAAAGGTGAGTTTGGCTTTTTCGCAAGCTTCCGCGAATTTAGCATTTTCAGAGAGAAATCCGTAGCCGGGATGTACCGCGTCGGCCTTCGTTTTTTTCGCCGCTTCTAAAATTCCATCTACTCGAAGGTAAGACTTTTGGCTTTCCGCGGGACCAATGCAAACGGCCTCATCGGCTTCCCGAACATGCAAGGCTGCAGCATCTTCTTCAGAATAAACCGCGACGGTCGAGAGACCTTGCTCTTTCGCGGCCCTTAGAATTCGAACGGCGATCTCCCCGCGATTTGCCACCAGAAGCTTTTTAAACATTGGCGCAACTCTAACGGTGATCGGAGAGACGCCTCAAGGGATTTCAGGCAGCTTCTAGCCCTAGATCCTTGAAGAATGCTTCCTGGGAGAGCGGTCGTCCCAAAAATTTTTCGAGCGACACATTTTCATCTCGGGATGATCCGGGCTCGAAAATCTCTTGGCGAAGTCGTAATCCCGTTTTCTCATCCAGCAGTCCCACATTTTTAAAAAGTGAGAACATGTCAGCGGCCATGACGTCTGCCCATGAGTAGCCATAGTAACCGGAGGCATAACCCACCATATGCCCAAACCCCGCAGCCGGAGATGTCTCTTCGGGATGGGGTAAAAAGGTTTCTGAGACGATGCGTTTCATCAGACTGTCGGCATCTTTTTGATCGCCCGCATCGTGTAGTGCAAGATCCGTTTTTGCAAAGCTCAGTTGACGAAGATAGAACAAGCCCATCCCAGCCTTCTTAGCTTCATTCATTCGATCCACCATTTCATGGGGAATCTTTTTATCGCTCGGCGTGATCATTTCAAGAATCTTGGGATCCCAGCACCAGTTCTCCATAATTTGCGAAGGCGCTTCCACAAAATCCCATGCCACACTGGTTCCAGAAAAGCGGTTGAACTGAGCGCGCGTGAGAATGCCATGCAAGATGTGGCCAAACTCGTGGAAGAGCGTTTCCACTTCGCCATGGGCGAGTAGGGAAGGACTTTGCGATGGAAAGTTGCACACCATCGCACAGACGGGACGTTGATATTTGCCATTCGTTAAAAGCTTTCCAGGTGTGAGGCCAAAAGCAGCAGCGTGCCCGTATTTTCCGCTCCGAGGAAAGAGATCCATGTAGAAATATCCAAGTCCCTCGCCAGACTTTGCATCATCGACGCGGATTAAGCGCGCATCTTCATGCCATGTTTCGTAAGTGCCCTTTGGCAATTCTGTAAATTTAAGACTGAAAAGTTTTTCGACGAGCTTCAGCATGCCTGCCAACACGGTCTGCAGGGGAAAGTGTTCCTTCAATTTCTGTGCGTCGATTTGAAATTTCAATTTCTTCGATTTGGATGCAAAGTAGCCATAATCCCAAAGTTGAATTTCCGCTTGGGGATCGCCCGTCTCTTCCCGTTTTAAGCGTCGAAGTTCGTTTAGCTCAATCTGAGCTTTCGGTTTCAATTTGGCTTCAAAGTTAGTCAAAAAGGCGTTCACTCGCTCGGGTGTCTTCGCCATCCGCTCCTCGAGGACGTAATGGTTCCAGGCCTTGTAACCCAGAGTCCGAGCGATCTGGTCCCGAAGGGAAATCATCTCATTGATGAGCGTTTTGTTGGTTTTGGTAGCGGTGTTTAACTTTTTAAGTACGAGCGTCTTCCGTAGCGCTTCGTTCTTGCAAAATTCCATGATGGGTAAATAGTCGGGATACTGAAGCGTGACGCGATACTTTCCATTTTCCGATCTTAAACCGCGAATAAAATCCTCATCGAGACCGTCTAAATCTTCCTTGGTTACCCAGACTTCATCTTCGTAATCATTAATGAATTGAGAGAAATCGGTCTCTAGCTGCGAAAGTTTCTTCTGCAATTCCTTCAGGCTTTCCTTTTTATCGGCGGCAAGTTCAAAGCCTAAACGGCGATAGTCGCGAAGAGTCTCTTCTAAATATTTTTTCTGCTCTCCGATGAGTTTGGCGGCCTCGGGAGTTTTTGAATAGGTCATCACCTTGGCATAAACGTGAGGATCGTAAGCGCGCTCAATGGCCCAATTTTGATATTCGTTGTAGGCCTCTTGAGCGGTTTTACGAATGGCTTCATCGGGCGAAACATTTTGGAGCAAGTGAATTCGATTGATCACTACCGTTTCATCAAAGCTGAGATCATCTAAAGCGCCCAAAGTCGAGGAAAACGTAAGGGAGCTATCCGATTGAGTGCCAATTTTTGCAACGATCTCTTTTCCTCGTGCAATCAGCGTCCGAACTGAATTCCAAATCGCTTCCGGATTCTTTTCAAAGGTAGGGATTTCAAGAATATTCATAGTTTCTCTATTAAGCCGGCATTTTCACGATAAGGAAATTCAAATGCTTGAAGTTTCTAGAGACTGTTCTTAGCGTGGAGTTATATGGCAAAATCGCAGGCAAAGTCGAAATCCAATCTGAAGACCTCCGTTGAAAAGTTAGAGGATTTAAGAGCTCAATCGAAGGAGGGCGGTGGAGCGGAGCGTCAGAAAAAACAGCATTTGGCAGGGAAAAAGACAGCAAGAGAGCGAATTGAACTTCTGCTAGATCCAGGAACCTTTCAAGAATCGGGTCCCTTTGTAACCCATGACTGCGTGGACTTTGGGATGGAAGAAAAAAAGATTTTGGGCGACGGGGTAATTACCGGCACCGGGTTCATCGATGGCCGATTGGTTCATGTCTTTGCGCAAGATTTCACGGTTTTCGGTGGATCGCTTTCGCATGCCTTTGCCCAGAAGATTTGTCGCCTCATGGATCAAGCCATGAAGGTGGGATCACCCGTCATTGGACTCAATGATTCTGGCGGAGCCCGAATTCAAGAAGGCGTGCGAAGTCTTGGCGGATATGCGGATATCTTTCTTCGCAACACGATGGCAAGTGGGGTGGTCCCTCAAATTTCGGCGATCCTCGGGCCGTGCGCCGGCGGAGCCGTTTACAGTCCGGCCATTACAGACTTCGTTTTCATGGCGGAAAAGACCTCCTATATGTTCATCACCGGTCCCGATGTAATAAAGACTGTTACCCATGAGAATGTGACGATGGAGGATTTGGGAGGGGCGGACACTCATTCCTCAAAATCGGGCGTGTCGCATCGGAAATTTCCCGATGAAGTGAGCCTGCTGCAGGGGATTCGGATGTTACTCCGCTACCTGCCTTCAAATAATAAAGATCGAGCGCCCAAAGCTCTGGCAAAATCGCCGAAGAAAAATCTGGATGCGCAAGTGATCCCTGAGCAGTCATCCAAACCCTACGATATTAAAAATGTTATCGACGGCATCGTGGACGCAGATTCGTTCTACGAAATTCAACCGGATTATGCCCGGAATATGGTCATCGGTTTCGCGCGCGTGAATGGGGAGTCGGTGGGTGTGGTCGCGAATCAGCCGATGCACCTGGCGGGATGTTTGGACATTGATGCTTCCGTGAAGGCGGCCCGATTTGTGAGATTCTGCGATTGTTTTAATATTCCCTTGCTCACTTTGGTGGATGTTCCAGGATTCTTGCCGGGCACGGCCCAAGAATTCGAAGGAATTATTCGTCACGGTGCAAAATTGCTCTACGCATTTGCTGAAGCCACAGTGCCAAAGGTAACGCTCATTACTCGAAAAGCTTACGGGGGCGCTTACGACGTCATGAGTTCCAAACATATTCGTGGGGATTTAAATTTTGCATTTCCGGGAGCGGAAATCGCTGTGATGGGCTCTGAAGGAGCGGTGAATATCTTATACCGCGAGGAAATCAAAAAAAATCCTGCCAGTGCGAAGGATTGGGCGATGGAATATAAAGATCGATTTGCGAATCCCTACCAAGCTGCGGCTTCAGGATTTGTGGATGATGTCATTCATCCCCATGAAGCTCGCGCGCGCATTGAAGTCGCATTTAAAGTCCTTCAAAATAAAAGAGATATGAATCCTCCGCGAAAGCATGGGAATATTCCCCTGTGACATCGACTGCGGATCGAAACGAAGTTCTTACCGATGTGCGAAAGTATTACGGATCGCGCACGGTGGACATCGAGTGGCTACCCGGCGATGCCAGCAATCGTAGCTACGCGCGCTTAAAATTTCAAAACCCAGATGAGAGTCGAATTCTCATGGTGATGAATGCCCCCGAGGCTTTCAAATCGGAAGAAGTCACGGGCAGTGATGAAGCAAAAATCAAAGAGCTTCCGTTTGTCACCGTGGATCGATCTTTTGAAAAAAGCGGCATTCGCGTTCCTCGAATTGATTACGTTTCTTCGGACTCGCGATTTTTGATTTTGGAGGATCTGGGAGATCTTCTTCTTTACGACTACCAGGCCGGCCAGGGAATTCAGCAGGCGATGCGATGGTATGAAAAGGCTTTGGAGGAATTGGTGCGCCTCCAAAAGGTTCCCCCGTTTTCACCTGCGAGGGATCGTCGCTTCACGCCGGAACTTTTGGAATGGGAATTTGAACACTTTGTGGAATACGCGCTTTTAAAGCGCGACAAGCAGATGACTCCCGCGGTGCTTGCCGAGATTCGAAATTTTGGAAAAAAAATAGTATCGGCGATGGCGAGTTCCGCCTATGTGCTTTGCCATCGGGACTTTCATTCGAAAAATCTCATACTGCTGGAAAAGGAAAATAAAATCGGCGTGATTGATTTTCAAGATGCTCTGATGGGTCCTCCGTCTTACGATCTTGCTTCTTTTCTTCGGGATTCCTATGTGCGCCTCACGGATGACCAAGAAAAACATCTTCTCAATTACTACGTAGGCCTTACTGGCAAACCGTTTGATGCAAATCTCTATGCGCTCACGAGTATTCAACGAAATTTGAAAGCAGCCGGTCGATTTTATTACATCTCGATGGTCAAGGGGCGCGATACTCATTTGCCTTATGTTGCTCCCACCATGAAGCGAGTCTTTAAGACGCTGCGTGATGTGGGAGAGGTTCGAGTGCTCTCAGTACTCGAAGGATTAATGCGTGAAGAAGTCGGAAATTGATGCAGTTTTTATTATGGCTGCGGGACGAGGCGAGAGACTTCGACCGCTCACGGATCAAACGCCTAAGCCCTTAATCTCCGTTCGAGGAAAGCCTATTTTGGCTCATCTCCTCGATCAAATTTCTGCACAACTCTCTGTGAAGCGCGTCGTGCTCAATGCTTGGCATTTAAAAGAACAAATTGAAGCATTTGCAAAATCGGCAAAATATCCCTTTTCCATTTTTGTATCGAGCGAAGAAGAACTTCTCGGCACGGGCGGCGGATTAAAACGCGCGCTTCCTTTGATCGGAGATGCGCCGTTTCTTATGATGAACGGAGACTGCCTTTGGGAAGGCGATTTGAAGAATTTTTCTGCGGCTCCGAATGGAGATCCGAAACTGCTTTCTAAGTGGTGGTTGGCCCCGGTGAGCGCGGAACAAACCCTCATTGAAATGGATGCGAGTGGAACCGTTTGCACTATTGGGAATCTCCATTCCAGTCCGGCGTCTGGAGCGACGGTGAAGGGTTGCTTCAGTGGTATTCAAAGAGTGGAAAGGGTATTTCCAGAGCGGCTTCCGGAGAAGGGCTGTATTCTTCGCAACTATATGATCCCGCTTTTGAAGGAAGGCTATCGGCTAAAAGCGGAGGCCGGGGGGCTGCAAAACTGGAGTGATTTAGGAACGCCGGAGCGATTAAAGGCCGCCGATCGTTTGGGGTCCGTAAACGAGTGAGTACGTCGGGTTTTCACATTGCGTCCTTTCTCTTGGCCACGCTAGACTTGCGGGCGTGGATAAACTCAGAAAGCAAGAATTAAAGACCCCAGATCAAATTTGGCAGGCATCTCGTTCCTTGATGGATTGGATGACCAATCAAATCACCGTCATCATTATTGTCATCGCGGTTATCTTCGGAGCGATTGTGGGTGGCGTCTATTTAAATCAATCGACGAAACGTAAAGAAGGCGAAGCGCAATATCAATACTCCCTCGCTAAGGCGCAGTTCGAGCAGTGGAAACTTCAAACGGGTGACGAGCGTTCGAAAACGGAAGCCGAGCTTACGAAACTTTTAGGAGAGTTAGAATCCAAGTGGGGCAATTCCAATGCGAATGGCTTGGCTGGACTCATGCGATCGGAGCTGGCGCTTTCCAAAAAAAATAGCGAGGAAGCAATCAAGGCCTTAGAAGCCTATGTCAACGCTCTTCCGAAAAATTCAAAGGACCTCGGATGGATGCCTCTGGCCGGCGCTTACGAGCAGGCCTCTCAGTTCGATAAGGCCGCCGCGACTTATGAATCCATTGCGCAAAATAAAGATTCCACCTTTGCCCCTAGCGCCCTCATGGGAAAGGCGCGCAATCTTCGATTGGCTGGCAAGATCGATGAGGCCGTAAAAACCTATCAAGATTTCTTGGATCGCTATCCTGCATCGACGGAGATTGCCACCGTTCGCGGTCTTCTCGCTGAAACTCTTGAAGCGAAAAAATAGATGCGCTGGAGTGCCGCTCATATTCCCACCCTTCGGGATGCGCCTCAGGAGGCCGAGATTATTTCGCACAAGTTGATGTTGCGAGCTGGGCTCATTCGACGGCTTGCGAGTGGGATTTATTCGTTTCTTCCGATGGGATGGAAAGCGGTCTTGAAGTTTCAAAATATTGTACGGGAAGAAATGAATCGAGCGGGAGCACAGGAGGTCAGCCTGCCGATCGTTCAGCCGAAAGAGCTTTGGGAAGAAGCGGGACGTTGGCAGGTGTATGGAAAAGAATTGGGACGATTCACCGATCGGCATGAACATGATTTTTGTCTACAGCCGACTTCGGAAGAGGCGATCACGGACCTTGTTAGGCGGGATGTAAAGTCGTATCGACAGCTTCCGATCAATCTCTACCAAATTCAAACCAAGTTTCGAGATGAAGTGCGACCCCGATTTGGAATTATGCGTGGCCGCGAATTTGTGATGAAGGATGCCTACTCTTTTGACCTCACCCCTGAGGGAGCCTTCAAAAGTTACGAAGCCATGCGCGCGGCCTATCGCCGAATCTTTGAACGCGCTGGGTTGAGGTTCATCCCGGTGGATGCCGACACCGGAGCCATTGGCGGTACGAAGTCGGAAGAGTTCACGGTGCTGGCGGACTCGGGGGAAGACGAAATCGTTGCCTGCACGAAATGCGAATATGGCGCCAACCAAGAAAAGGCGGTTGGGGTGATCTCGGACAAACCCGCAGCAGCCAAGACAGGTGGAGCGTATGAAAAGTTCGCAACCCCTGGACTAAAAACCATTGCGCAGTTGGCCGAGTCACAAAAATGCAAAGAAGGCGATTTGGCAAAAACGATGATTGCGACGGATACCGAAGGCCATTGCATCGTGGTGGTTTTGCGGGGAGATCATGAGTTGCATGAATTGAAATTGCAGACGCATCTCAGTCAAAAAATGAAGTGGAAGGGTGTGCGCCTAGCTACGGATGTGGAAATTCAAAATTGGAAACTTCCGAAGGGAAGTTTAGGACCTGCAGAATTTCCTGTCGCTGGCGCGACCGTCGTGGTCGATGATGCACTCAGTTTGGAAGCTCCCTACATTGTGGGAGCGAATGAAGAGGGATTTCACTTTCGAAATGTTGTCTTTTCTCGCGATGCCAAAGTGAATCATGTGGGCACAATTCGTCGGGTCCAAGCGGGGGAAAGGTGCCCGAAGTGCGGAAACGCGCTCGAGATCAAGCGTGGGATTGAAGTCGGACATGTCTTTTATTTAGGAAAAAAATATTCCGAGGCGATGAAGGCAGAAGTGCTCGGGGAAGATGGAAAGTTGCAGTCCATTGAAATGGGATGTTACGGCATTGGAGTGACACGCACAATCGCGGCGAGCATCGAGCAGAATCACGATGAATGGGGAATTATTTGGCCTTTGGCTTTAGCACCTTACGAGCTTTCGATAATTTCGCTTGGCGAAGGAGAGCCTCAAAAGAAAGCGGAAGAGATTTATAAGACCTGTTTGGATGCGGGAATTGATGTCATCTGGGACGATCGCTCGCTTTCACCAGGAGTGAAATTGAAGGATTCCGATCTCGTGGGTATTCCTTACCAACTTATCATTGGCGAGAAAGGTTTAAAAAATTCTCAAGTCGAATGGAAAGAACGCCGAGGATCTAAGAAAGATCTTTGGCCGGTTGCCGAAGCGGGAACACGCGTGGTTTCTGAGATTCAAAGTCGGCGAAGAGAAAATCGCATTCCCTCTTAAAAAAGCATCGCTTGAAAAGCGTAACGGTGAGAAAATGAAGCTCCATTCATCCTTGGAGGGCTTACGCATGAGATTAGAATTCATTGGATTGCTGGTATTACTCAGTTTTGCGATTCTGCTTCCAAAACAAACAGAGGCGCTCGGAATTGGCGGAAGTTTTGGGGCGGATCTTCCTCTAGCTCATACCAGTGGAAGCAAAAATGAAGTGGGAATTTCTGCCGAAGGATTTTATCGCGTCGATCCTTGGGAAGTTCGATTTCATTATGGCGATCAAGGGGTAGACACTTACTCGGTGGTGCTTGGGGTGAAGCATTTCTTCACGCAGTCGGTGATTCGTCCATACGTGGAAGGAGCGCTTGGGCCCGTGATTGTAAATTCCCCTCGAAAGAGCAATCTTGCTTATGGCGTTAAGCCTGAAGTGACTTTGGGGGTCGATATTGGAATGAATGCATGGCTCTCGACGTCTGTCCAAGCGCGCTATTTTGGGCTCGCCTATTTTGGCAGTACCGATTCTGGGAAGTTTGAGGCGAATCACGGCTTCACATTGAATGGCAGTTTAATTTTTTGGTTTGATATTTAACAGTGGGAGGTCGGAGGAATCTGCGGCACACTCTCCCAATTTTTCCCCACGCAAACGCCCCAACGATTCTCCCAAAAATGCCAGAGTGCTCCGCTTAAATGCGTCTCCACGTAGAGGTGTAATGGCACGCCAATTGCTCCTTTAAATGGACATGGCAAGGATTTGGTATCCCATTTTGGTCAGTGTGTTTGGTCTCTATTTTTCGGCTTGTGCCGGAGTCAATTTAGAATTGGATAAAAGCAGTAACCCTGGCGGGAATAATTCCGTAACTCCTTCAGGAGATGATCCAC
>DDSI01000036.1:4586-18337 GCA_002343335.1 Bacteriovoracaceae bacterium UBA2394 | reverse complement strand
AAAATTGCCATCGCCGCAGTTTGTATTTATGGGCCGAATGCCTCGGGCAGTCAGCCTGGAGGGATTTTCCTCGGAGGAAATTTTGGTGCTGTGATCAAGGATAACAATGCTGAACTTCTCGCCAGCGGCAATTCCTTCATGGCGATGAGCCGATCGAGTGCGCCGGCTTCCCAAATCACAAACTTTCACGAAGTGAACTTGGTTCTGGATGAGAGCGAATCCCAAGTTTGGGATCCGAAGAAAAAGTTAAAAGGCGATACCGCTATAAAAACAGTTCGAAACGTGGAGAAAGTACTTCGCGTTCGTCGATAAGAGAAAACGATAAACGACCACACCCAATTAGAACGAATATCGAAAGAGAGTGCTTCGCAATGAAGCGCTCTCTTTTTTATTTCGAGGCCATACGTTTCAAGGCTTCGGTGAGCTTTTCTTCCGCTACGGTGAGTGCAATTCGGAAAAATCCTTCACCCGCTGCGCCAAAACCGTTTCCTGGCGTAACGACGATGCCCTTTTCTAAAAGATCCGCGCAGACTTCCACGGAGCTTTTCCCTTTCGGATTGCTCACCCAGAGGTAAAAAGTCGCGCCTCCGTCAAAGACTTTGTAGCCGAGCCTTTGCAGTCCCTCGACCATCAATTTTCTTCGGTATCCATACACATCTTTTGAGGGTCCAATGAGTTCTTCATCTTTTCCATTCAGTGCATGAATCGCCGCATATTGGACGGGTTGGAATACTCCCGAGTCGAGAGTGCTCTTCATCTGGTAAAGCGCCGCAATGAGATCTTTGTTTCCTGCGGCAAATCCCACGCGCCATCCCGTCATGTTGTATGTTTTGCTCATCGAGAAAAATTCGATTGCAACTTCTTTCGCTCCAGGCACCTGCAGCAAGCAGGGAGGCAGTGCGGAATATCCTTGCTCGCAGTAGGCACCGTCAGAAGCGATGATGAATCCAAATTTCTTCGCACGATCGACGAGCTCCACATAGGTTTCAAGTGTGACGGTCGCCGATGTGGGATTGTGCGGATAATTGACGAAGACCACTTTCACGCCTCTCCAAGTATCTTCAGGAACAGTATTCCAATCGGGACGAAAACGATTCTCTTCGAGCAGCGGATAGTAAAGAGCCGTGCCGCCTGAAAGAATGGTCGCATTTGCATAGACCGGATAGGCGGGATCCGGAATGAGCGTGAAGTCGCCGGGATTCACGACCGCCTGAGTAAAGTGCGCAATGCCTTCTTTGCTTCCGATCAAAGAAATGATTTCAGATTTTGGGTCGACGGTAACGGAGAAGCGACGCTCCATCCATCGAGCACAAGCCTTCTTGTATTCATCGAGTCCCCCGTAGGAAGGGTAACGATGATTGCGACCTTCGCCAGCCGCCTTTCGCAATTCTTCGATGATGGGTGTGGGCGTGGGAAGATCGGGATCGCCAATTCCCAAATCGATGAGGTCTCGCCCTTGACCAAGTAGTTCGCGCTTTTTCTCATCGATCTGCGCGAAGATGTAAGGTGGGAGCTTCTGCAGCCGGATCGCCTTTGTTCTCTTATTGGTGCTCATGAACCCAATACCTCCTTCATGGTATAAAAACCGGGACGCTGCTTCGTCGCCCATTGAAGGGCCTTCAGCGCACCTGCAGCAAAGGGTTGCCTAGATAGCGCCCGATGGACAATCTCTAAATTTTCATTTCCAAATTCGATCCATAAACGATGTTCGCCAAATACCTCGCCTTCTCGCACGGATTGAATTTCGACCGGCTGAGACGATACCTCTTGAAATCGCTTTTCCAACTTGAGCGCTGTACCACTGGGTGCGTCCTTCTTATGAACATGATGAATATCAATAATTTTAAGTGACGATCCGATGTGACGCCCAAGGAGCTCTGCAATCTGACATGTAAGCTCGATTCCCAAAGAGAAGTTGGAATCCCACACCACGGGAATTTTCGTCGCTGCCTCTGCATACACTTCCTTAGCCGAGTTATTTTTTTCCCAACCGGTCGTACCGCTCACCAGTGGAATTTTTGCATCAACCGCCAGCGCGGCCACGGCAGATGCAACGGCGGGGTAAGAGAAATCGACGATTCCCAAACAATCCTTCCATTCGGATATTTGAAGTTCAGAAGGAGCATGTTCGCTAAAGACCTTAAAGGCATGACCTTGTTGTTCACACGCCTCTTGCAGCGCCTTTGCCATGCGGCCTCGATATCCAACGAGGGCTATGAAACTCATGTCCTGACGGTAGCCGAGGTGGCCGAGGAATCAACGCTCGATCAGAGGTTTTCTTCGAGCTTGCGGATGGCTCGCAAAGCCTCCATGTGGGACTGCGTCAAGACGGGGTCCAATGAAACTAAAGGCAGTCTGAGCTTCAAGTCTGTCTTTAGAACCTGTCCGACCGCCCATTTCGCAGGGATGGGATTCGATTCAGTAAAAAGGTGCGGGATATATTGTTGAAGTCGCGAGTCCCATTCTCTCGCTTCCGCCTCCCGGCCTTCCTTCCAGCAGGTCCAAATGTGATGGAGAATTTTTGGCGCTACATTGGATGCCACACTCACCGTACCCTGACCGCCGATCGCCCAGATGGGGAGGTTCAAGGGGTCATCCCCACTTAACAAGATTTTGCCAGGCGGTAACTCTTTAGCCACTTGGTGAATTTGCTCCATGTTGCCAGAACTTTCCTTCACGGCGACGGCATTTGGAATTTTCCATAGTTCCAACAGGGTCGAAGGCGCAATATTAACGCTCGAGCGTCCAGGAATATTGTAAATGACAAGCGGCAACTTCGTTGCCGCTGCCACTCTTTTAAAATGTTCCACAAGCCCGCGCTGCGGAGGTTTGTTGTAAGAAGGAGTGGAGACGAGAACCCCTTCTACCCCTAAATTTTCGAGACGGCGAATTTGATCGATCGTTTGTGAAGTGCCATGACTTCCGCAGGCCCCTAATATTTTGATCTTCCCTCTAAAGGACTGAGCGACAGAAAAAATTTCTTCCAGCTCCGAAGGCGTCAGCGTTTGCCCTTCACCGGTGCTTCCGCCAAAAATAATGGCGTCAATTTTGGCTTCGACTTGGCGCTCGATCAGCTGAGTGAGAATGGTCTTATCAATTCCCGTTCCCGAAGCTTGAAAAGGGGTGATGAGAGCGGTGAAGAGCCCCTTCATAAATCCTTATGCAGTAAGCGCTTGAGTACGGCGCAAAAACGGCGGCAACTTTTCCTTCTGAATGAGATCTTCATAGGTCTCTCTTTCACGAATAATAAAATGCTTTCCATCGTGAATCAGAACTTCCGCAATCTTCGCGCGAGAATTGTAATGGGAAGACATCGAAGCCCCGTAAGCCCCGCAGCTCATGATTGCAAGTACATCATTGGGTTGGAAATTTTGAATGCGTCGGGGCTTTGTGAGAATATCGCCCGATTCGCAGCAAGGTCCTACGACCGAAGCCTTGATCTTTTTATACTTGCGATAATGCACGGGCAAAATGGTGTGATAGGCGCCGTAGAGTGCCGGCCTAATCAAATCATTCATGCCGGAATCCACCACGACAAAGTTACTGGATTCGCCTCGCTTGCCGTAAAGTACGCGCGTAAGGAGCACACCGGCGTTACCAACGAGGCTGCGCCCAGGCTCCAAAATCAACGTAAGCTTTCGATCTTCAATCTCCTTTGAAAAACTCTGGGCCCATGAAGCCAAGCTCGGAGGATGTTCTTTGGAGTACATGATGCCAAGACCCCCGCCCAAATCGAGGTGCGTAATCTCAGGTTTTAGTTTTTGAACCTGATCGAGCAGTTTCAGCATTCGTTTGGTGGCGTCGACGAAGGGAGAAACAGAGGTTATTTGACTGCCAATGTGACAACCCAAACCCATCAAATTCACATTTTTCAATCGAAGTGACTGCTTAATCAAATCGAGAGCTTTCTTGTAAGGGATTCCAAACTTAGATTTCTTGAGGCCCGTCGCGATGTAGGGATGGGTCTTTGGATCGACATCGGGATTAATTCGAATACTTACGTTTGCGACCTTTCGATGGGATTTCGCTACCAAATCGATCTGCAAAAGTTCTTGCTCACTTTCAATATTGAAGCAGAGAATTTTTTTGCGAATCGCGAAATCGATTTCCTCACGAGTTTTTCCAACGCCTGAGAAGACAATTTTTTCGGGCGGCACCTCGGCTTCAAGGGCACGATAGAGTTCACCGCCTGAAACGATGTCGGCGCCAGCACCTTGCTGAGCGAGGGTTTTAATGATCGAAACGTTTGAATTTGCTTTCACCGCGTAACAAATGAGATGCGGGATGCTGCCCAAGCTTTTGGTGAGCTCGGAATAATTTTGGGTAATCACGTCGCTGACATAGACGTAACAAGGAGTTCCCACTTCTTCCGCAATTTTGGCGAGGCTCACGTGATCTGCGTGTAGAACATGGTCGCGATATCGAAAGCCTTGAAAAATTGCTGCCATCTCGATGGTATCCTAACGTCGCCCTTTAAAACTGAGCGATTAATCCACCCCTTGCGAGAATCGTGGTGTGCGATTGAGAAACGCGATCGTAAACGGACCCCGGAATGAAATGGGCAAAGCTTACTTCGGCGGTCAAATATTTGTTGAGCGGCCAAAGAGTGATTAAGTTGTATTCGACGCCATAAAACGAGCCGGCCATGTCGAAGGATTTCTTAGCGGCCATAGGAACCACGACATTTAAATAGGGATGAAAAAAGTCTGCTAAGTCGTAGCCTAATTTCAATCGCGCATAAATTGCATTCGTGATGGCGCCTGAATGTGGAGCGGTCGCAACGCCGTCGGCGGCTCCCGCAGAATTATAGGTGGTCGCGCCTCCTGGAATCGCCTCTTCAAACACAAGCATAGAAATGTCGTAGTCGCGCGAGAAGGCGACACTCTTTAAATCATTGTTGGCGGCATCACTCCCCGCAGTGCCCGACGCATAACCTGCCTCTGTGAGGAGGGAAAGTTTGGTCCATCTCCAATCGGCCCGAAGGGCCCCATTCATGGCCAACAAATCCTTGCCCACGACCTTTCCGCTAAAGAGCGCTCCTTCGGCCTGAACTCTCACACGTTCAAACTGATGGCTCAGATAAAAATCGAAAGCCCAAAAATTTGACTTCGCACCATTTAAGCCTGAGCCTGCGGGAAGGTTGTATTCGTCTTGAGCGTTGAACGATAGGAAGAGGCCAATGTCTTGGTTTTCCGTCTTTCGACCGAACATCAAAAAATATTCGTAAAAATCATCATTCGATTGATCGAGCGCGCCTTCGACCATCCATCCCACGCCAGGGCGGACGTAGTAGGAGCCAAAGGAAGTATCAAACATAATGCGGTCTCGCGTGCTGCCCACTTCTTGCCAAGCATCGTCACCGGCATTTGCAAAAATACCCATGCCCCAATGATTCGGCATTCGTCCCGCCTTTATGGTGCCGTAAGGGATATCGAACTCGCCCCAAACGCGCCTCAATTGAAGGGGAGTGAGATCCTGAGAATCCAGCAATCCATCTGGCGAATAAGCGCCCCCAAGTGCTGAGGTGTTGTAACCCGCTACACTTCGGCCGACGGTCGCTTCCGTTTCAGTCGGATCAAGGGCCCGATCGTTGGTTTGGGCGGGGTTTTGATAGGACCGAGTTCGAAGTGGGTCCTTCCCAAGAACTCCATCGAAGAAATTAAAGGAAGATCGTATGCGTATTTTATCGGTTACATACATCGTCGGATTCAATCGAAACCGCATGTCTGCAAATGCACGGATTTCAGGATTCTTGCTGCGATCTAAATCAAGATTGTAGTGGTAGTTTGCGCGAGTACGAAAATAGCCTTCCCAACCAACGTCGAGAGCAAAAAGTTGAAAAGGAATGGAGAGGAAGACAACTCCGACCACGAACGAACGGATGCAATTCGAAAGCATGATGTCCAGTTTTTAGAACTCGCCTAGGTCTTTGTCATCGAAAAAGGCGGAGAAATCGGCAGGATTAAAAGAGTTACAAAAAACTATTGCCTTCAGAATCCGGTACCGATCAAAAGCTCGTTCCAATCTGGAAGTAGATCTGCTTTTCGTTATCCGAAACCACGTTTCTCCCTTTCAGATAAAGGACATGCCCGTAACCTAGGCGGAACGTGATCGGTGGAGCGTAAAGCACCGAGATGTTCGAACGTAATTCCGCTCCAGCCGTCCATGTAAACCTCTTCCAGGAAAACTTCTCGGGCAAATCGCGAGTCAACACTTCGACGTAGTTGTAACCGTGCTTCCACTGAAATGCTTGACCCCCGTCGGTGAAGACGGCGGCATGAAGATTCTTGAGCCAAAGGGGGGCAGTCCCAAACCCGGGCAAAGTCCGGACGAGCGCGAAGCGATACTCGAGTGAGCCTGAAACAAATCCCTCTCCATCGAGGTGGGAGGTGGGAAGACCGCGTAAGGCAAAACTGCGACGGCCCACGGAGGTAAGAAGGCTCTCTCCAAAGCTTCCCCCCAGTTGAAACGTTCTTAGATAATGAGGTTTAAAAAACTGAAGCCCGCCTCCGGCTTGGGTGGCAAATCCATGCGAACGAGAAAAGCCTAAGAAATATTTGGCGTTCGCCCACGTGGAAAGGTTTTTGAATTTTCCGGTAGGGACATACTCCGTCGTCCAATGGGCCATGTAGCCCGCCCCAGGAGTAATTGCTTCAGGAGCCATCGGAACCTTGGAGCCATATTGAATATTGAGAAGGCCCCCGTAGGCATTGCCGGCCTCGGGACTAAATTTGACATTCGTGAACGTCTCGCCAGTCCGAGTAAAAGTCACGCTGCCCTCACCCGCGATTGTTCCAGCGGGATAAGACGTCAAGGGTTCTCGCCTTTCGAAAAAAAAGCTCGCCGATAGCGTGAGGTCTGTTCTTTTCCCGTCCCACGTGGGATTCGTTCCGAGCGTCAAAGTGCCATTATAGGTTCGCTCGTAATAGAAGGGGTAAAGATCAGTCGTAGAAGCGGGTGCATGAATTCGTCCAAAATTAGCGATACCTGCTGAGCCTGCCAGCGAGATGTCCACGGGATGGAGGCCCGAATAGGAATAGATAAGTCCGCCACCGGGACGCTGAGGCGTGAAAAGGTGGTAAGCATAAGCTAAGTATTGATGACGCTGAAGCGGATCTGCACTAGCCGTTTGCAAGCCCACTGCGGAATCGTGCTCCGTGTAAAAGAAAAAGGGTAAAACGAATCGGGGCAGAAGAGTATTTCCAACTCCATAGTCGGAACTCGGTAGTTGTTGAGTGTTTTCCGGATTCTTAGTGACTGGAACCGCCCCTGAAGGTGCAGCTTGAAAGGAGGTAACTGGGCTCATGGGCGCAGATTTAACGTCCAAGAGTTTCAACTCGAATCCATCGGCATGAAACTGACCGAGCGCAACAGTGGTGGAGTTGATCGTGGTGGGCCAATAGGCCCCCGTAAGAAAATCCGTCATTTGCGTTAACGTCTTCGAGCCGCGATCAAAGACATAGATGTTCGGAACCTTGACATCGAGTGATCCGAGTTTCCTTGCGCTTGAGAAAAATATTTTTGAACCGTCGGCGGAATAGGTAGGGCTTCGATCCTCTTCGGCATCGTACGTGATGCGCTGAATCGCTTTGGTTGCAAGGTTCATTTCATAGATGTCGAGAAATCCATTTTGTTCCTTCCAGGTAAAAGTCAGATATTTCCCATCCGGCGAGAGGTGCGGTTTAAAAAGCACATCATAATTGGGAGCTTCCAAGAGAGTTTCTAATTTCTCTGCGGATCTCAGAGGAAATGTCTTTTGCCATTCCTGGGGCTCTCGCGGAAGACGGAATCGAACTAAGCTCGTCCGATAGTTCTTCAAGCGGATGGCATAGACCCACTCTCCATCGGACACTGCATCTCGAAGTCGCATGCCCCGCGTGAGCGTCCACTGCTTTTTCGCTTCAAGGTCGTATGCGTAGAGGTCACTGAATGTTTTGTGAGGGGTATCTGGAGTGATGCGGGAATAATACAATTTACCTTTTGCATAGGTGACTCGGCTGGGAGTTCCGACCATGGCCACCTTTTCAATGGGATTATTTCCTTGAAGGGATATCTTCCATACCCCCTTTTTCTCTTCGCGTTCAAGAGGAGCGTAGAGAAACTCTCCTCGTTCATCCGCCACAGGTGTGCCTAGGAGCGTCGTATTCTTACCTAAGCGTAAGTCTTTCACTTGCGTTCGAGACGCGTGAGCCTTTTTCATGGCCTGAACCTTTTGAAACTCTTCGAGCTTCCATTCCTCCCAAAGCCGAGTGAACGACTTTCCGAAGACATCATTTGTTGAGAAATTAAAAAATCCCGGCGCAAGGGTTGCGCTGGTGGCCTTTGTTATTTCAAAGAGTTTTTCTTCTCCATAACGGTTCGCGAGAAATTGATGGAATCCGATCCCATACCAATAGGCAGCATTTCCGTAAGGCCACTGATCGTGCCAGTAAGTCGCGCGATCAATGCTCACGAACTTGTCCTCCAAGCTCGCAGTTCTTAAATACATCTGGACGAAGGGGGAGCGCCCTCGGCCGCCTTTCGTTTCGGTCGTCTCATTCCACTCTGCCAATCCTTCAATGGCCCACTGCTGCTGCACGGCGTTAGGAACCCAAAGCCGCCCTAAAATATAGCGGGGAATCCGACCCATGCCTTCGACCCGGTCGATGTGAACCGTATGCGTAAATTCATGAGTGAGAAGCGTGGTGAGCCAATCATCATAAGAATCCAACGAAGAATCATCCGTAGGAGGAGGGGCCATGAGATAGATGGTATTGTAAGGCAGGGGTGTCGCTAGGCCATTGGATTCGTCCGTATTATCGACCAAAACCAGATGGGTTTTGGCGAAGGGCTTATAGGAAAATTTCTTTGTGATCCGTTCATAAATAAATTCCGCTCGCGCGGCGAGTCGTTGAGCCTGCTCTTCACTGGGAGCATCGTAATGAATATAGAAATGAGTGGTTTGAATCGTGCGGTAGTCGGCATGAGGATCGAAATCCAGAAATGAAAACTGAGCGCTTAGGGCTAAAGCGATTTGAGTCAAAAAATAAGTCATCATCATATTATCGTAAAAGCGTTACCGCTCCCTCCAAAACTCGGACGCGCATGGGCAGAAAGCCCCACGTGTCTCCGTCAAAATCCATACGAACTCTCTTCGCGATGGTCGTGCTTGGTTCAATCAATATCTCCTTCGCTTGCCAACGGCGCACGAAAGAAAGATTTTTAAAATTTCCTGCAAATAACGGAAAGATGCTCAGCAGATAACGGAATGAAAATGTTTTGAGCATCACGGACACTTCGAATTGACCATCGATCACTGAAGATTCGGGCGAAAATTGGAGACCGTATCCCGCATACCGCCCGTTATGCACGAGGGTCGTGAGAATGGGTGCATTGGTGAGCATGCGTTGGCCATCGATCTGGATATTCACATCGGGGTGTCGATAGAAAAGTAAAAGCCGAGTGAGCAAACGTAAAAAATTAAACCGCGATCGCGAGACTCGGTAATCCTGACTAAGTTTTGCGACCATCGTCGAACTGAGGCCGCAACCCGCGCAATTGATGAAGAGCCTTCTTACCTTTTGACCATGGTCTCCCGCGAATTCAATTTCTCCCAGATCGAGTTTCTCTTCTTGGACCGTGCCCTTTAGATAATTGTCTAAAAACTCCAAGAATCCCTTCTGCAGTCGCAATGTGCGCGCCGTATCGCCCGCTTGGAGTTCGGGATAGAGAGTGATCTTGGGAGTTCGTCCACCTCCCAAAGAAGCGCGATAGAGGCCATTGACCATCTCGCTCAATGTGGAATCGCCGCCGACGCAGACGAGGAGCTCTGCTCCGTCTTGAATAGCTTGCCGAGTGAGAATTTCAGCGTGAAACCGTCCGCGCGTGATATGGACTTCAAAATCTTCCGTCACTGCCTGAATTTTCTTTTCTTCGTAGGGCCATTGTAGACCGATAGAAGGACGAAGGGGGTTCACGATAAAATGAATTCGCGCCACGACTTTCACCATTCTAGGGCGCTGAGAAGTTGTGGGTCGAGCTCAAACTAATGGCTTCAGGTGAAGCTCAGTCCATTGCTTAAGATCGATTTTGGACGGCGCCTTAGTCATCGGACATTGTCCGCGCTGTGTCTTCGGATAGGCTATGACGTCTCTAAGGCTTTCACCACCGGCGAGTAACATCGCGAATCGGTCAACGCCGAAGGCCACACCGCCGTGTGGCGGAGCGCCAAAGGAAAGAGCATTCATGAGAAATCCAAATTTGGTTTCAATTTCTTCTTCCTTAAGACCGAGAACTTTAAATACTTTCTTTTGCATGTCATTGCGATGAATACGGATCGACCCTGATCCCATTTCCATCCCATTTAATACCAGGTCATAGCAGTCGCCGTAGGCCGACCCTGGATCCTCAGCAAATGTCTCCGCAAATTCAACTTTGGGAGCCGTGAAGGGATGGTGTTCGCTGACCCAACGATTTTCCTTTGGATCCCACTGAAAAAGTGGAAAATCGACGATCCACAAAAACTGCCATTCGTCTTCTCGCAGAGCTTGTAACTTTCTTCCAAGATGCAGACGAATATTTCCAAGAGAATCGGCGACGATTTTTTTGGTATCCGCGCAGAACACCAATACATCGCCCGATTTTGAACCGGTGGCGGCAATTAAGGCATCTTTCTCTTCAGCGCTTAAAAATTTAGCAATGGGAGACTGCCAGCCCTTTTCATGGTCTTTGGGATCGTTAAGCTTCACCCACGCGATCCCCTTTGCTCCAAACTCTTTGCCAATCGGGGTGAGGTCATCCAAATCTTTTCTGGAAAGTTTTTCTCCTTCGGGCACGCGAAGGGCTTGCACAAGGAGTTTTTTCTCATACGCGTCGCGAAAAACTTTAAAATCCGAGCGAGCGAAAATATCGGTCACTGTTTTTAGTTCCCACGATAGACGCAGATCCGGCTTGTCGGAGCCATATTTTTCCACCGCTTCTCGGTAGGGCATGCGGCGGAAAGGCGTGGAAATATCGATTTGTTTGAATTCCTGCCAAACTCTTTTCCAAAGACCTTCCATAATTCGGAAAATATCTTCTTGGGTCACGAATGACATCTCGAGGTCAAGCTGGGTGAATTCGGGTTGACGATCCGCTCTCAGATCTTCGTCTCGAAAGCAGCGAACGATTTGATAGTAGCGCTCAAAGCCCGCCACCATGAAGAGCTGCTTAAAGAGCTGCGGCGATTGGGGAAGGGCATAAGCTTCTCCCGCGTAAAGACGAGAAGGAACTAGATAGTCTCGAGCTCCTTCCGGCGTCGACTTCGTCAAGAATGGCGTCTCCAAATCGAAAAAATTTAAGCCGTCCAGATATTCTCGGATCACCTTTGTCATCCGCGACCGCAAGAGAAGCGGCGCTTTCGCGATAGGGCGTCGCAAATCTAAGAACCTGTATTCCAGACGCACCATTTCATTGGTCGTGATGGAATCCTCAATTTCAAATGGAGGAGTCTGCGAGGTATTGAAAATCTCAAAGTGAGTGACCAGCACTTCGACAGCGCCCGTCTTCAACTTGTCATTCCGCATGCCTTCGGGCCTCATGCCTACTTTTCCACGAACGCCGATACAGAATTCGGATCGCAGTTGATCGGCAATGGCGTGTGCATCTTTATTCACCTGCGGGTTGAAAACCACTTGGGTTAAACCTTCAATATCGCGCAAATCGACAAAGATAACTCCACCGTGATCGCGCCGATTCTGGACCCATCCCATAAGGATGACCTCTTGACCGACGTGGGCGCTGGTCAATTCTCCATTGTGATGACTTCTTCTGAGTTCGTGTAAAAAGCGTTCCATGGCTATGTTCTTAAAGAATCAGCCTAACCGAAGGTCCCAGGTAGACGCCACGACGAACTTTGCGCGATAATCATCAAGTTATGTTTCACTGGTTTCGGGCTTCTTTGTTTTTCGCTTTGACCGTTTTAGTTTTGACGGGATGCCCACCCAAAAAAGAGTTGCCGACCTTCGGGCCGAACTACCAGACACCGCAGTTGGCATTTGAATCCTGGCGAAATGCTGTGATCGGACTGAATTTGGAGAATATTGTCCGAAGCTATTCCAAGGATTCTCAGGCGGGCTTGCGCCAAGAAATTAACGAGACAAGCCCAGAGGGTCTTAAGGCAATGCAAAAAGAGACGGCCGAGACCCAATTTGAAATTCAAAAGGTCGTCTTTGAAACCAATCGGGCTTATCTGCGCGTTCAACGCACTCGCGATAAAGAAGTCGAAATTGAGATCGTCAATATGGTTCGCGAAGGCTCCGATTGGAAGCTTTTGCCCTAATACCTTTCGCCGTACTATTTTCGCTTAGCGTGAATCACGCTGAGGGCGGCAGCCTGAATATTTTGCCGATTGAGACCGAGGCGTTTGAGCTTATCGTGTAAAGTACTCGGAGGAATTTTTAAGAGAGCAGCCACTTTCGTTTGATTAAATTGGTGGCGGAGGAGGAGGTTGATAATTCGTTTTCGCTCTGCGGGATCGATCTCCGTTGCAGAAGGGTATTGCACAAAATTGAGGCCTTTTACGAAATGAAAGTGAGTGGGCCTCAACACCTTAGAAGCTCCGGGCCCACCCGCTTTCATTTCAAGCTCCACACAGGCTCGTTGTAAAATGTTTCTGAGCTCTCGAACATTCCCCGGAAAGGAATAATTTTTAAGGACGCTCGTGAGTCGCTTATCCATTTGAATCTCAGGATTAATCTTCTTTAAAAGATGAGGAATGAGAACTTCCAAATCTTCCATGCGATCGCGGAGAGGTGGCAATTCAATCGGAACGACATGCAATCGGAAGTAAAGATCTTCGCGAAATCGCTGCTGCGCTACTTCATCTTTCAGATTTCGATTCGACGCAGAAACAATTCGTACGGAAACCTTGATGGTTTGATTCGATCCTAGGCGACGAATTTCTCCATTTTCTAGAGCTCTGAGTAACTTCGCTTGGATGTCTAGATGGAGATCTGCAATTTCGTCTAAAAACAATGTGCCGCCATTTGCCGCTTCAAAAGCGCCAATTCGCTGCGCGGTCGCGCCGGTAAAGGCCCCTTTTTCGTGACCAAAAAGTTCGCTTTCTACGACATCTTTTGCAAGAGCGGCGCAGTTGATGGCTACAAAAGGACCTCGGAAGCGCTGGGAAAATTCATGCACGGCCCGAGAAAGAAGTTCCTTTCCCGTCCCCGTTTCTCCATGAATGCATACAGCGGCATCGGTGCCAGATACAGCCTCCACCAAAGCGAAAGCCTTCTTCATCTTTGCGTTCGTGGAAACCAGGTCCATAAATTGATGCGTCTTCTTCGGCTTCAAACTTACTTCCTTTTTGTCGACGACAAATTTAAGCGAGCAAGAGCCAAAGCGAATTGTGGAGGCTGTTTCCAAAATACCTCGTTGGACGCGGACGTCATTGACGGAAATTCCATTCGTTGAATTCAAGTCGGTAATTACGAATTCATTGTTCGCCGTATATTCAATTTGCGCATGAAACTGAGAGACATCATCAAAGGGAAGACAGAGGTCGTTGGAATCGTGAGCTCCCAACGTAAGGCTTTGCGCCGCCAAAGGGCGTTGTTTCCTTTCCCCCGTCTCCGGATCGCTCCATTCCAATTGAGCATTTCCCAAGATCACTTCGTTTTTTTCCGAATCGATTTTAAGAAATTGCGTGGGCCGGTTGCCAAGGACCAGAGTTTTTTCTTGGCTTGAAGGAGCGTGATTCCAGCTTGCCGTCATCGTAAAAAGTCTGCCGA
>DDSI01000036.1:0-4573 GCA_002343335.1 Bacteriovoracaceae bacterium UBA2394 | reverse complement strand
AAGTCTGATTTTCCTTCAGTGCTGCCTTTTCAATTCG
This sequence comes from Bacteriovoracaceae bacterium UBA2394, assembly GCA_002343335.1. Lineage (GTDB taxonomy): Bacteria > Bdellovibrionota > UBA2394 > UBA2394 > UBA2394 > UBA2394. The sequence goes on along the minus strand of DDSI01000036.1, from coordinate 4,536 downwards.
TAATTCGGCATCTTCGTCCGATTCGCCCGCGGGCGTCTCAAGATAGACACCGTTTTTTGAAAGATCTTCGATGATCCACCTATCGTTCTTGTATGTAAGCGCACAGTGCTCTCGAGAGAGCGTGGGATCATCTAATCTTAGATCGCAAGTGGGCGCTCGTCCGAGCACGATTCGAGTTTTATGAAGGGTGGTAGAAAATACGGGTTCGCCCAAACGGGATAAACGAATCGTCAGCACGGGGCCTCATAGCCGACCCCCTGAAGGGTGACAAGAGGGCTCAATTTCTATGCAAAGCCTGCGCATAGGTCCGAAGGGGGGCCTCAAACGGGAGGCTGGCGCAGGCCCCAATCTTGCAGAGTAAGACTTTGAATTGCTTGAGAATTATGAGTATTGAATCCCTCGTGAAACGATTCCGAATTAGCCTTCTAACTTTAGGCCTAGCCTATGCGGGCGCCAATACTTCACTGAGAGCAGGTGATGGAGACGATCCGCTTCCTATTAAGCCGGTTCCTCCGTGTCACGAGGTCGTCAATCATTTGAAATCGCAGCAACAAGAGAGTGCAAAACAAAAGAAAGCGGCCGAGGCTTACGGCTCAACGGGTGATCGAATGTATCCCCGCCCTCCGGACGACTACGTCTCCGATGGGCAAAATGAACTCATCAAAAATTTACCGCCGCATGTGCACTATTTAGCGACGCGTTATGAAATGAATGGCGCGGACCTCAAACTTCTGATGGAGAAGGTCTTTAAACACAACGTGAATGACTTCCGAATTACATTTGCGGAAGGGCCGGGCGCAATTTTGGAAAGAATTAAAAGAGCGAATTTGACCTATCAAGATATGCGATATTTACAGTCGCGAAAATTTACTTGGTGGCAGTAAAATAGCACCTCATGAAATGCATTCTCACGGTCTCTTTCATTATTTTTTCAGCGTTCGTTTTTTTGTCTTGTAAGAAGTCATCTTCTTCGAAACCTGCTTCAGAAAGCTCCGCTTTGGAAGCGCCAGATCTNNCCGCCGATCTCAAACTGATCTTCGCTAATAGCGTCGACAAATTTCATGTGGTCAATTTTTGGGCATCTTGGTGTATGCCCTGTCGAGAGGAATTTCCCGATTTGCTCAAAGCTCGAAATGAGTGGGCGCCTCGCTCCGCGTCATTTTACTTTGTCACGTTGGATGGAAAAGACGAAGTGCTCGAAGCAAAAAAATTTTTAAAGTCCATGTCGGCCGATTTCAAAACTTACCGGCAGCGGGAAGTGACGGAAGATTTCATTAATGCCATTGACCGGAAATGGAGCGGCGCGATTCCTGTAACGATCATTTACGATAAGAGTGGAAATATTCTCCATCGGTTCCTTCGCCCCGTGACATATTCCGATCTTCATCAGAAACTTGAAGAGCTCGCGCGTTTGTAGAAACTGCGGGTTTGGAATTCAACTCTACGAAAGGAACTCTCATATGAAACTATCTCTTTTCACTTTCGCGACCTCCGTGATCGGAGCCGCGGTGTTTACGACCAATGTTTATGCTCTCGACATCGGATCGCCGATGCCTAAGCTGACGGAGAAACTTCAGAATTTAAATGGCAAGGAAAGTACATTGGATTCTTTTGCGGGTAAAAAAGGAACGCTCGTCATTTTCTCCTGCAATCATTGTCCCTATGTCAAAAAGTGGGCCAAGCGCATGACCACGATTGGAAATCGTGTGATGAGTGAGGGATTCGGGGTCGTAGTGATCAACTCGAACGATGCGGAAAAATATCCAGACGATAATTTGGCTGCCATGAATGAATTTGCGAAGGAGCACGGACAAAAATTTGCTTACGTTGCAGACCGCACATCCAATTTTGCAAGAACCTTTGGCGCGACTCGCACGCCGGAAGTTTTTCTTTTCGATTCAAAGGGGAAACTCGCCTATACCGGAGCCATTGATGACAACCCTGAAGTGGGCGATGTAAAAGTCCGTCACTTAGATGTGGCGCTTGCTGCCGTGGCAAAGAATGAGAAAGTTCCGCTCCCGACGACCAAATCCGTGGGATGCTCGATCAAATTTCGTGATAATAAAGCCAGCGCAAATCGGAAGTAAGTAAAAGCCCCGGCGGGAGTCGACCGGGGCTTCTTTCGAAATTATTGCTTCCAGGTGCCGTCGGCTTGCAATTTAAAATTGCGAGCCAAGCAATTCTGAACATTGGATTCATATCGCTGAAAGAGATCATTTAGTTTCTCTTTCCCGCGGGCGTAGATACGAGGTTCGTCAAGATAGTAATTAGAATTGTGGTAAGTGATCAGCCTATGCAACTTTCTTTTCGTAATAAGATCTCCAAAAAAGCTTTTCGAGGTTGGATCGAGTTCTAGGGCTATCACCTTTTCATAGACAGACGTCGCGAGGTTTAATTGCGACTCGTAATTCGCCAAAATCGCTTTCGTAGAGGACGTCGCAAAGGCATTGCATTGATCGAGCGCGGCTCCCAAATCGTGCTTATTTTCCCTTCCCTCACTCTTTTGACTGACTTCTTCGATCGTGGGTTCTTTGGTTTTTGTCCATTCATAAAGTTTCTCAAGCTCTGGCCAATGGGCATTGAGATAGTCGCTTTCAGCACTCTTCGGGCACTGCGCATAATCCGCCCATTCCTCCAATCGCTGGAGTTCAAAACGTATTGTTTCTTCGTAGCGTAGTCGCATGCCCACGTAAAAAGCGCAGCGCTCTTTTACTTGCTCGGGATCAGCGAGGAACAGCGCCAACTTTATTTCGAATAAAAAGTCGTTTTCCTTTCCGCGTAACGCGTAACTCCAGTGGGTGGTGGATCCGCCAATTTTATTGATCAGCTTGGCAAGAAGCTCCGGATTGTATTTGCCCACATTGGCTTGCAGATAATTTACGGCAGCCCAAATATTAACATGATGAGCGGCCTTCAAGACTCGGCGCTCATCCATGTCGGTGGTCTTACTCATTTTCTCATGCGGATAAGTAAGGCCATGGAGAGACTCATGGATGTAGGGGACCCAAAGTCGAAATTGATCGGGTATGGCGTTCATCGCCTTTAGAGAAATGAGAATGTCATTTTGGAATCGAATGGAGATCTGCGTATCGGCATCTTTGCCTGTCACGATATTGGTGGTGGCAGGATCTATGAGTGGAAGATCTCCTTCCGTTGTGTAGATTCGGGCCGCCAAAAGGTCCTGCCAAATCGATAGTGCGAGTTCGGGGCTGCCTTTCGCAATTTCCTTTAAGATCGCGATGAATCCTTCCCTTTCTTCCAGGTAGGCTCGGTTGTCGATCACGAGAGTGGTCTTCAACGGATCGAAGTCTCTAGGAATAACGGTTCCATCCGCTTGTTTATTTCCGTCCGCGGCATTGCCGGTTCCATGGCCGGCTGCGTGGGAGAGAGTGGCGACCATCGCGAAGGCGAGTAGTATGGTGGTAAATGGAATCAGTTTCATTTTTTGATTTCTCCTATCGTTTTGGAAATTGGAAATAATTGAACGCATAGTTTGTAAACTTCCTGCTTGCGGCGTGGAGTATTGAGAAGCAACTCCATGTCCTTTCGAAATTTTCGAATCAATGTTTTGGCCTGTTTCATTTTTGTGACATCGACTGCCATTGTGAGAGAGGTGATGTCTCTTCGATCGAGAGGATCGTGATCCAAGGACTGATGGGCTAAATCGAGGTCTTCATGTTGCGACTTTCGTACGGCGACATCGCTCACCTCATCGGCCGTATGAAAGCGCTCTCCAGTGAGTCTTAAATTTTCCTTTGCATCTAGTTTTAACATCTTGAGGCGAACCAGGCGTTCGATCGCGTGCTCAACTTGACGTTGAGTAATTCCAAGACGAGCAGCGATCGAAGACGGGCTGGGATCAAAGTCTTTGGTTTCCGCGAGCGCGAGGATGGCGAAATGATGCCATTCCGAAACTGCTCGGAACTGGTCCGATGTCAATTCTCTTTCGGCCCGCGCCATGACCTCATAGGGATTTTTCACCGTTTCAAAATTCTGATAAATCTCGGCGAGCTTCTGGTATTCCGCAGCGTCCATTCCCAATTTCGAAAAGACTTCATCGAGGACCCGCTTCGAAGCCTGACGCTTTCCGGAGAGGATGAGAGAAAGAAGCGCGGGACTCATGCCCAACCTACGAGCGAAGGACCGAAGCGAATACTTTGGATTTCTTCTTTGAGCATCGGCGAGCGACTCCTGAAGAAATTGCTGAATTCGAATTTGACAGGGTTGAGCCATCACGTCGCATGGAACTAGCCTCGTTCAGTAGAACCTTCAACAGAATTGTAAACATTGTGTTTACGTCGCTTGTAAACAGTGGAAGGAGTAGTTTTTAGTAGGAGCTTTTAAAATCTTGCATGCGGTTGATTCGCCGAGTGCAAAACCCCTGTTCGTCGGGGGAAGGGCAGGGTGCTGCCACCAACGCTTGGCCCAAGTAGGAGGCCATGAGTGCGTCGGATTTGACGATCTGCCATTTCAGCGTGAGATTGGGTGTGGCTTTATTGAAGTCGCCTGTCGAAAGATCGACGGCACCTTCTACCT
>DDSI01000067.1 GCA_002343335.1 Bacteriovoracaceae bacterium UBA2394 | reverse complement strand
GACAGTATACGTATTTCCGAATTAGAAATTCGGAAATACGTATACTGTCCCTAATTTATCGTGCGCTCCGCCCCAGGGCTTTCAAACCGCAATAATGAATCAAGGGGACTGTGGCACAGAAGCTCTACATTCATTTTGAGAAGCTAAACCAGGGCACCATGGCGCCTGGAGTGCATCACTTCCTTTCGGATCCGGCTGATCCACTTTATTCTCCAAACCTTCAAGAATTTGGAATTCGATTTCGCAAGTTTTTAGATGATCTCAGTCACCTTCGCTACATGCAAAATATTCAGTTCGATGCTCATCCTCGAACTCCAGAGTTCGAACGAATCGCGAAGCGTGTGATCAAAGATTTAGATGAGTCTCTCGGCAATCCCGCTGATTCTCTCTTAGGGCTGCAAAACATCTTCGGCAATCTGCAAAGAATTCTCCATTGCACGCGATTCGAAGATCTCAGCGTAGCCACGCCCTTTCATGCGATCGTCGTTTCGGCAGGGCCTTCGCTAGAGAACGACATTTCTCTTTTGAAGGATACGAATATTCAAAAGCGATTTTTGATTGTAGCGGTCGACGCCGTGCTTCGCCGTCTATTGGAGGAAGGCATTACTCCTCACATCGTAGTGGCCACCGAGCGCTTTGACGACACACTTCCCTTCTTTGAAAATCTCCCTCCTTTAAATACGCTTCTCGTGGGACAACCCACGGTCGCGCCAAAGTTATTTGATCTTTACACGGGTCCGATCGCAACCGTTTCGAAATTCACCGGCACATTCTTATGGCTTCCACTCGAGCGCAAACACCGCTGGAGCGGAAGTTCCGTTTCTCATCTCGCTTACTCCATTGCTTGTCGATTAGGTGCGAGCTCGATCGCACTGCTTGGGCAGGATCTCGCCTATCATCCTGACACACTTCAGTCGCACGCCTATCTTCCGGCTTATCCCGAATGGTCGCAACCCCAGACCAAAGAGTCGATGAGCGGTAAGACTCATGAAGTTCCTGGTAACACGCGAGCAAAAGTTCCGACTCAGACCGCATGGGAAATGTTTGCCAATGAATTTGAATTGCTCGCTCACAATTTTAGAATTCCCACGGCAAACACCTCTGCACTTGGTATGAAAATTCCCGGAGTGGACTACGTTCCCTTCCATTCTTGGATAAACCAAAAACCCTCCCCGACGAATGCCGATTTTACTTTAAAATATTCTTCATCCAATCCGCTTGCAGAGACTGAAACATCTGCGACGAAAACAAAGTTAGCAGATGCAATTGATCACTTTGAGCGGTTGCATCGTCATCTCGCTCAATTGAAACCCAGCGAATACTCCCGTGAATTTTCACTCGTGAATCAAGCTCCTCATTTTATGGAACTCGTGCTTGAAATCGTGATCCGAAACTACGTCGAAGTGGAAAATCTCCAGTTTTCCCACCCGTCTTCAGACGAGCTCCATGCGGCTTACGAGCGCTTTTTTTGCCATACCAGCCGCGCTCTCGTCCAAGTATTGGAATGTCTTCGTAAGTCACAAACTTCGCTTTCAATTTAACAAAATCCTTCAGTAGTATGCGGGCATGATTTACGTGGATCACAATGCCACGAGCCCGCTTACGCCTGCCGTGAAAAAGGCAATGAGCGAGGCTCTTGAGATGACACTCGCCAATCCGAATTCTCCCCACCGCATGGGGCAGGAATCGCGGGCCTCTGTTGAAGAATCTCGCGAGACCATTGCCAAAGCGCTGGGCTGCGACATCGGCGAAATCATTTTCACGGCGTCCGCGAGCGAAGCCAATTTTTTAGCCTTGATGGGCCTTTGGTTTGCACGTCGAAAAGAAAATTCGTCGCGCTCGACGATCTATGTGAGCCCCATGGAACATTCCTCAGTCTATGAAAATTTGAATTTCATGGCGGAGTGTTTGGACGCAAAAATTGAAAAAATTCCGCTTACCTCTAAGGGAAGTCTAGACCTCGCTGCCTTTAAAAAGACGTTAGAAAAATCGAAGAGTGACGTGGCCTTGGTGACAGCCATGGGAGCGCACAATGAAACGGGAATTGTTCAGCCATGGGAAAAGTTGGCGGAGATCTGCGGTAAATTTCAGATTCCTTTTCATACAGATCTTTTGCAGTGCCTCGGTCGCCGCCCTTTTAGTTTGAAGGCACCCGGACTTTCTACGGCCTCGTTTGGCTTTCACAAAATCGGCGGGCCGAAAGGTGTGGGCGTACTTGTGGTCCGCACTGGAGTAGCATTTACACCTGTTCTTCGCGGTGGGGCTCAGGAAAAAAAGCGCCGAGCGGGAACAGAAAATATTTTAGGGATTGTGGGAGCCGCGGCAGCAGTTCGGGAAATTGAAACGCTGCGCAAATCTTACGAAAACCACGTTCAGCCGCTTCGAAATAAATTGGAGAAACTCATTTTGGACATGTGTCCAAACGCGAAGGTGGTTGGGAAGGATGAAGGACTCGATCGACTACCGAATACTTCCTTCGTGGTGCTCAGCAATGCTAGGTCGGATGCGGTTCTTATGCATCTGGATGTGAATGGCGTGTGCGCAAGCTCAGGGAGCGCTTGCGCTTCCGGGATGGTGCTGCCGTCGAAAGCCCTCTTGGCTCTGGGTTATCCAGAGTCGGACGCCACGTGTGCTGTAAGATTCAGTCTCGCCCCGTCAAATACCGAGGCTGAAATTCAAAATGTCGCCAAATTAATTCGAGAAGGCGTTTCCAGAATTTGCCCCGAGCGGGCAATCGTGGGTAAATGACATCCACATATGCCTGCAGGTCCGATTGACGATCTCATCTCTCATTTTTCCAGGCTCCCGGGCATTGGAGAGCGCACCGCCACGCGGCTGGCATTTCATTTATTGAGAGCCAGCAGCTCTTTCCGCGATGGCTTTGCTCGCAGCATTGAAGGACTTTCGAAAATTCACCTCTGCTCACAGTGTTCCACCGTCACCGACATCGATCCCTGCTCTATTTGTAAGAGCCCTCTTCGTGAGACGAAGATGATTTGCGTCGTAGAAAAGCCCTCTGATATTTATTCCATCGAACGGCTTCACTCCTATTCGGGGACGTATCATGTAT
>DDSI01000060.1 GCA_002343335.1 Bacteriovoracaceae bacterium UBA2394 | reverse complement strand
TCGTAAAGGAGTGGAAGAAATTTTTTGAAGGGGATGTATCCGTACCCCCGCCGATCAATCTCGATGTTGATTCGCTAAGTCTCTGGCAGATCCGAGTGGAGATGAATCACTCAGAGCTTTCTGAAGCCTTACTTAGATTTCCATCCGAAGAGCGATTTCTGTTTCTGTGGTCTCTGCGGCAGCGTGAACAAAACTTGAATTCGTCGGTGAAGGACGATCCCCGTAAGTGGCCCGAGGATGCTAAGGAATCTCAGGCCGTTCGAAAAAATTTGGAGAGAGCGTTCGAACGAACTTCCAACAAGGTCTTATGGTTTGATCGCCTCAGGCAAGCGGGGTGTTCACAAGATTTCTATGAGTACGCGCTCAGTCGATGCGCGCTACCCGTAGAATGGATTTTAGATGATCTACAAAAGGGCGTTTTGAATATTACGCCTGCAGTCCGCACCTTCTTGGTAGCTCAGCTTTCCTTGCCGCATGCTGTTTTAGAAAGCCCTCAGTTGAAGAGTGCCCTGGCTTATCTCACGCCGGCAGAAACTCAGAGCGTTCTCCTTTCGCGCTATATTTTAGCGGAATTGGACCCCAATGTTCTCAACGACGATAGTTTGGATCTGCTCTGGGACGCGAAATCGCGAGTGAGCGAAGATACCTTTGAACGTTGGACACGATCGATCGCTTCTTTTCTTAATATGAAGAAGGGGCCATTTGCAGAATTTGGTATTCGTCAGTGGCGCTGGATCGAAGCGGCGTGGGAGATTGATCCTCAATATTTAGAAACTTTTTCGTCTGGCATTAAAACTTCGCCGCATTTTCCGCTGCGAAGTTATCTCGAACATTTGGAAAAATCGAATTTACGCTCTCTCATTGTAAAAACTTTGCCTCAGGTTGGAGATGAGCGCTTGAAAGTGGAATGGATTGAGCGTTTGGCTGACTCCATTTCATCCATTGAACTAGAGACTATTGCTCGATCGCTACAGACGGAGCATCAGAGAGCAGCGATCTTGGCGCAACTCTACGAGCGAGAGGGCAAGTTGGAGAAGGCTCTGGAGCTGCGCTACGAGGAACTCGAAAATAGCCCAATCTTAAATGATCAAATTCGAGTGGCGAGGCATGTGCTCGATCTTCTCTCCCGCGCCGAAACGCTTACGAATGAAGTTCGCTTTGAACGCATGGATGAGATGGGGCGCATCCTCGAAAGAAATGGCGCTCTCGATCTTGAGACTTGTCGTCGGCTTTTCTCCACGTTTGTGAGATTGGGCGCAATGAGCATGGCATGGAAATGGGTGATCCAAGTATGGAATCGTTCCTCGCTGCCTGAGAAGGAAGAGTTGCTGCCCGAGTTTTTGGATGCCGGCTTTCGTTCTCGATCCATCGATGAAGCTCAACGCATGATGCTCGATTTCATTTTTAGAAATGCTCAGCCTGGAACTCTTACCTATGAAATATTAGAGACACTCCTTGGTTCCACGTCGGTATTTAGATTGAAGCATTTACGAAAGGAGTTTATCGAACGGGGCACGCAATTGTTTCCTCTCCATAAGGAGCTCCTGAAAGCGCGTGCGGCATTTGATTTTCGAGCCGTGCTCGTTTGGAGCTGCTTTTACGGCGACGAGCTTACGGAGAGGGCTGAGGTTCCCTCATTCGCGACGAAGCGACAGTTTTCTCTTTGGCGATTGACCGAATCCGTGACGCACGCGGAAATGGGCGTATTTTCTAAGTATGTGAATGCTCTACCTTCCTATGATGTGGATGTCGTTGGTTTGGAACATGAGTTTCAAAATAAAGCCAAGCGTGCGATCCATCGGTTAGGGAAAAGCTATCGGATTAAGACTGCTGTCGATGTGGTCGTCACCAAAGCCATTAAGACACCCTTTCGAATTACCTTTCAGCCTCCGATGATCGAGGTCCGTCCTGACTTTATGGATATTTTGGACGATGATACGTGGGCCGCACTTTCGGTCGGGGTATTTCAAATTCTCGATGATCGGGACAAAGGACTCTTCGAAGAGCGAGCACTCATGGAGCGTTTTTTTCAAGGGATGCTGCTTTCCGGAGCATCGCTCGGAAAGCTTATCCGTCTGTGGGTTTGGTTGAGTATTTCGGAAGGGCTCATCGAGCCTCAAGTGCTGCAAACAAGTCCTGAAAAACTCGTGCAGAAATTACCCCTGATTAACAACCTTCTTATCTTCTACTTCTCTTCGGACTTCGCAGAGAAGCTGGAAGAGTGTGCTTTGATTCCCACCTAAAACGATCTATACGTACGTTGTGAATACGCTTTTTCCCGCCCCCTCGGAGGGATCCGAATTTTATCTGGGCTCACTCGATAAGCCGATATCGGTGGGAGAGCTAACCGAGCTCATCAAAGTAAAATTGGAAGGCACTTTTGCCGATGTCGTCGTGGTGGGAGAAATCAGTAATTTCAAGGCGCATCCGGCCTCGGGCCATCTTTATTTTTCATTAAAGGACCCTACGGCCAATTTGACGGCCGTTATGTTTAAGGGAAGCGCTTCTCGTTTGAAATACAAAGTGCAAGACGGACAACGCGTTGTCGCATTCGGTCGAATCAGCGTTTACCCTCCGCGCGGGAATTATCAAATTGTGATCACGCGTATGGAACCTGAAGGAATGGGTGCGCTCCAGCTTGCTTTTGAGCAGCTTAAGAAAAAATTGGAGGCGGAAGGGTTTTTCGATCCTGCACGGAAGCGACCCATCCCGAAGTTTCCCAGATGCATTGGACTGGTGACGGCTTCCTCGGGTGCCGCCGTTCGAGACATGTTAAACGTGCTCGAGCGACGATTCTCAGGCATTCGCATTTGTCTCTATTCTGTCAAAGTGCAGGGCGAGGGTTCTGCGGAAGAAGTCGCTAGAGCGATTGATCACTTCAATCGATTTTTTTCGAAAGAAGTCGATGTGCTCATAGTGGGTCGCGGTGGAGGTAGCATTGAAGATCTTTGGGCCTTCAATGAGGAGATTGTCGCTCGTGCGATTTTCAATTCCAAGATTCCAGTGATCTCCGCCGTTGGCCATGAGGTGGATTTTACAATTGCGGATTTTGTAGCCGATCTTCGCGCGCCAACGCCCTCAGCTGCCGCAGAACTCGTGATCGCCAATAAAATGGAAGTGATTTTGCATGTCGATCACATGGTAAAACGACTTTTGCAAGTACGACATCGTTTGGAGTTTGCTGAAATTCGCATCGATGAGCTCGTTCAAAAATTGGTGCGAAGCCTGGAGTCGCGCTTGGCGGATGAGTTTCTAAAATTGGAACAATGGCGAGGCAAATTGATCGCGCATCAGCCCCATCGGGTGCTTGAAAATTATCGGGTGCGGCTGGCCCATTCGAGTGTGCGATTGTCGAAGGCGTTAGCTCCGGCATTTGAAAGAATTCGAAATCAAATTGATCGTAATATAGTTCAGCTCAAGCATTTGAATCCTCGAGCGATCATGGATCGTGGCTACAGCATTGTTCGCATTTTAAAAACGAAGAAAGTCGTGAAGAAGGCGGCAGATGTGCGAATGGGAGATGAGCTTTTGATTGAACTTTCCAAGGGCCAGATTAAGGCGAAGGTTTAATGCGAGTCATTTTTATCACGGGCGCTTCTTCGGGAATTGGCGCAGAGCTCGCCAAGCAATATGCTAAACCTGGAGTGCATCTCATTTTGTTTGCGCGCAGAGAAAGTGAATTAGAAGCAGTCGGTGCGGCGTGCCGAGAGAACGGCGCGAAAGTTTTTTTGGCAATCGGCGATGTGACAAAGCGCGCTGATTTGAATGCCGCTGTGGATAAGGCTCATAGCCTTTGGGGAAAACCTGTGGATACCGTGGTCGCCAATGCTGGATTCGGCGTGGGTGGCGGCTTTGAGGCGATGTCGACGGAGGACTACCGCCGGCAATTTGATGTGAACCTATTTGGCGTGATCGATACGATCTACGCAGTCTTCGACGATTTGAAAGAGACGCGCGGTCGCATCGCGATTCTCGGAAGCGTGCTCTCCTATATTTCTCTGCCGAAAGCTTCGGCCTATTGTATGAGTAAATTTGCGGTGAAGGCTTTGGCGGATTCGATGTATTTGGATCTCGGGCCGAAAGGAATTTCTGTCACGCTCATTTGCCCTGGCATGGTGGATAGCGACATCCGACGTCGGGACAAAAATGGAAATTACGTCGCTCATCAGAAAGATATGAGCCCGGAGTGGATTCGAATGCCAACGGATGTGGCGGCGAAGCAAATTCATAGGGCCATCGAAGGCCGAAAGCGCGAAGTGGTGATCACGGTGCATGGAAAACTGGGCGTGCTTTTGCAGCGCTATGCCCCTTGGGTCGTGCGATTTTTTGTGCGACGTCGACAATCCAGTGGAATCGCTGCTTCTCAAGCTGCAGCAGTGGGGAAGTCATGACGGCAACGCCTGTGGGAAAGATTCATTTTTATTCGTTCACGGTGAAAGAAAGCGATCTCGATACATTTCAGCACATGAATAACGCGGTTTATCTTCGCATTTTTGAAGAGGCGCGCTGGGATTGGATCAACCTGGGTGGGTTTGGCCTCGCGGAAATCCAAAAGCGACAGATGGGCCCGATGCTTTTAGAGGTGAATTTGCGATTTCGCGGTGAGCTCAAGGCGCGCGATGAGGTGGTGATTGAATCCAAAGTTGTTAACGTCCGCCGTCAACTTCACAAATGCGTTCAGGAAATGAAATTCAAAAAGAATGGCGAAGTCGCATGTCGCGGCGAACTCACCTTTGGCTTTGTGAATTTGCAAACCAAGGAGCTCATGGCACCGCCCACCGAGTGGCTAAAAGCGTTGGGATGGTCAAATTAACGTTCAGACTTTGTAATCCATTTCGTCACTCGAGGCGGTTGATAGCTTTCCAGCTTCTCAAACATTCCGCTCACTGAATCGGCAGTGACCTAGGCGTACTCAAACTTCGACCGGATCCCCAGCAGAAAAATGTTTTGAGCCTTTGACGACCTTGGTAGCCGGTAATTTGGGGTCATGTTCGTAAATGAGGGTCCAATTGTCCCGCACGGCCTCCGTCAGAATGGCCTCTTTTTCATCCAAGAGCTTGATGACGTGAATGTCGTAGCCCATCACCCACGGCACGGGCACATGCGAGGCGGTGGGAATCATGTCCGATGGATAAAAGAATTTTTGTCCCTGTAAATCAATGAGTGGGCATTGCAGACCGATCGTATGACCGTAAGACAATCGCACCGTCACTCCAGGCCAATTGATTTTTTTTTCAAAATCTTTTTCCCCGTCGCAAATGACAAGTTGCTTGGACTCCAACAGAGGCTGAAAATTTTCCTGCAGGTAACTGGCGGCTTCGCGAGAGTTAGGTTTGGCAGCCCACTCGTAATTATCTTTTTGAATATAATATTTCGCGTTCTTAAATGTCGGGGTGGCCGGTGCGCCTTCGCCGGTGGTGAGCGTAGCTCCACCGGCGTGATCGAAATGCAAATGAGTGAGGACCACATCCGTAATGTCATCGGGTGTGAGCCCTTTACTTTTCAAAGCCGAGATGAGCGTGGATTCAGAATGATCGATCGCGTAAATCTGCACCAACTTCGGTGACCATTTTTCTCCAATGCCGGTGTCCACGATGAGATTTCTCTTTGTCTTTAGATCTCGAAGTAAAATAATTCGCAGCGCCATTGGAATGCGATTGGCCTCATCCGGAGGAATGGCTTTCTCCCACATGGGTTTCGGAACGGTTCCAAACATAGCGCCGCCATCCAGCTTAAACATGCCGGTGTTGAGGCTATAGATTTCCGAATCGCCTAGGCGCATGTACGTAAAATAGCGACTCAGCTTGTCCCGGGACAAGTCATAGTAGGTAGTCTTCCGAGGAGATAGCGAAGGGCTTTTCTTCCATAGTTTCCAGAGGTTAAAAGATTTCCTCACAAATCATTCAAGGTTTCTGACGCAATGCCGAAGAGCCCTTCATGTCTATATCAGGTGTTGCAGGAAATCTGGCCGTCATGCAGGCCATGAAAAAATATCAGCAGAATAAAGCGCCCGTGAGCGCTCCATCCAAAAAAGCCGAGATCGCCGTTTCGCAAGCGCCTCCGCGTGCGATAGCGAAGCTCGACGTTCCAGACATATCTATGGATATGAAGCGCAGTACTTTCCGCGCGATCGGCTGATGACGTTGGTTTAGATCAGAGACGTCGTAGCCAATAAAGGGGTTACGACGCCTTGGCGAACTTGCTGCCAGCGGGTGCGGAGGCAGATTTTTCGCCGCGTTTTACAATCTTATCTGGCTCATGGAACACGCTGATGTTCTTGCCCTGAAGTTGAGGGCGATCCTTCAAATATTCAATGCCCACTACAAAATTTCTTTCAGAAAGTTCCGCCATTTCGTAGTCGCGGCCCATGCGAACGGCGTCCACCGGGCACGCATCTTCGCAAAATCCACAAAACACGCAGCGAAGAAGATCAATTTCGTAAATCGCCGGATATTTTTCTACTTTTGGATTGGGAGATTGTGCCGCCACGATGTGAATGCATTCCGCCGGGCAATTGGTCGCGCACAGCATGCAGGCGGTGCAAGCGATCTCGCCATCATGCTTTTTCGTCAAAACATGTACGCCCATAAATTTGTCAGAATACTTTCGGCGCTGCTCCGGATATTGAATTGTAGGACGATCGCCTAGGCCTACCAGATTCTTCACGAAGTGAGTTCCCGTAATCGTAAGGCCCTTCAGAATTCCAATGATGTAGGATTTGCTTTCCAGCTTTCCAAAAAATCCCATTTATGAACCCGTCCTTTCCTTTTTGCGTCCAGAACTTTGAGCATCCGCGAGTTGCTTCATTACGCTTTCAATCGAGAAAGCTTCCTTAAACATTTTGAAATTCGAAGAAATCTTCTGCGCGAGGCCACCGTGATTCACTACCGTGCCCGTCTTTTCAAAGTGACTAAGCGTTGGAATGGAAAGCGATGAAGCGAAGAGCTCCTGAGCAAATCGATTGGGGGTGAGCACGACCACAAAGTGATCAGGGCGAATCGCCTCCGCCACCCCGGTCAATTGAGTAATTTGTCGTTGGCCCTCAGGCACCACGAAAATCAAATGCATGAGACGTTGTTTCTCAATCGATTGAGCCATGTCGGAGAGCGATCCCAGTTTCACACCAAATTTCTTCAGAGTTTCTAAGAAACCCTTGGAGTTCGGATAGGGATCCGATCGCAGCAAGAAATTATCCACAGCTGAATCCGCTTTTACCAATCCCTCGACATCTTCCGCGAAGAATTTGGTGATCTTAAATTTATTCACAAACAACTCAAGCAAGGCGGAGAGCTCTTCATTAGTCTGATTGGGAGTGAGATATACGCCAATTTCATCCATGCGCTCAGTGGAGGTGAACACATTCAAATCCGCGGCCCACATTGAAATGGCTTCATCGTGCGGCAGATCCACGCCCAATAGTTTGGCGTGAGTGAGACGTCGGTCGTAATTGGAATCTTTGTAGGTGTATCGACCCTTGTCGCACATCCAATAAGAATTCACGGTCTCGTTAAAGCGCGGCTTCAATCGGTAAATGTGGCGACCTTTTTTATGATGTATGAACACGTTGCAACCCTTGCTGCAACCATTGCAGACGGATTCTGCGGAATCCAAAAACCAAACCCGTTGTTCGAAACGGAAATCTTTGGAAGTGAGCGCTCCCACCGGGCAGATATCCACCGTATTCACGGTGTAGTTTCCGGTCAGCGGTTTGTCGTCCACCGTTCCAATGACGGATCGATCGCCGCGGTTGAAAATTCCGAATTCATTCGTTTTTGAAACTTCTGCGGTGAAGCGCACGCAGCGACTGCATAGTATGCAGCGCTCTTTATCGAGAACCACGTTATCCCCGAGATCCACGACCTTTTCCTTATGCACTTTGTCTTCATGCATCTCGCTTTGGTACTGGCCGTGCTTCATGTAGTAATCTTGCAGTCCGCATTCCCCGGCTTGATCGCAGATCGGGCAATCGATGGGATGATTCACCAAATGAAATTCCAAGCTCCATTTGACGGCGTCTTTCACGCGCGCGGAGTCGGTCGTCACTTTGAGTCCGTCCGAGCACTTCATGTTGCAAGCTACTTGCAACTTCGGATTGCCCTCTTGTTCCACGTAGCACATGCGGCATTGGCCTGCGATGCTCAAACCCGGATGGTAGCAATAGTGGGGAATGTCGATGCCATGTTCTTCAGCTGCGTCGACGAGATTCGTTCCATCGGCAACTGTCAGCTCTTTTCCATTTATGGTGATTTTCGCCATCGAGAATCGTCTCCTTATTGCGGTCCAGGTAAATGCGAATAAATTGAAGCTCTAGGTCCGGTCGCATTCGATCTTGCGATATAGCTTTCAAACTCTTCTGGAAACTTTTGAATATAGCTCTGCACGGGCATCGCGATGGAATCAGCGAGCACGCAGATGGTTCGGCCGAGCATGTTGTTGGTCACGGTTTTCAAAAGCTCCAAATCATCTTTGCGCGCATCCTTTTCGGTGAAGGAGTGGAGAATTTTTTCCACCCATCCGGTGCCTTCGCGGCAAGGCGTGCACTGTCCGCAAGATTCATCGTGATAAAATTCCGCCAAGTTTTTGAGCACCTGCACAAGGTCGCGAGTCTCATCTAAAATGATCATTCCACCGGATCCGAGCATGGAACCTTTAGCGGCGATCGATTCATAATCGAGTTTGCAATTCATGGATTCCTCAGCCGTCATGATGGGCGCGGAAGAGCCTCCGGGAATCATGGCCTTTAACTTGCGACCATTTTTCATACCGCCGCAACAGTCATTCAAAAGGGCCGTGAAAGGAGCGCCGAGCTCGAGCTCGTAAACGCCAGGTCGCTCGACGTCTCCGCTCACGGACCACATCTTCGTGCCTCTAGATTTCTCTGTTCCAAATTTTGTGTAGGCGGCGCCACCATTCCTGATAATCCACGGCACCGCCGCGAGAGTTTCCACATTGTTCACCACAGTGGGACATCTCAAATAGCCTTCGACGGCAGGAAAGGGAGGCTTCAACTTCGGCCAACCTTTTTTTCCCTCTAAAGAAGAAATAAGTCCCGTTTCTTCACCGCAGATGTAAGCGCCAGCTCCGCGATGCACGACCATGTCGTGATCGAAGCCCGAGCCCAAAATATTCTTTCCCAAAAAGCCGGCTTGATAAGCTTCCTCAATTGCTCGCTCGAGCACGACTGCTCCGTAAGTATATTCACCGCGAATATAAATATACGAGCGCGCTGCCCCGATCGCGTAGGAGCCAATGATCATTCCCTCAATCATCATGTGAGGAATTTTTTCTAAGATGACTCGATCTTTAAAAGTTCCGGGCTCGGATTCATCGGCATTCGAAAGCAGGTAATGCGGCTTGTCCTTGGACTTCGGCACGAAGCTCCATTTGTTTCCTGTGGGGAAACCCGCACCCCCACGGCCTCGGAGACCGGATGCCTTGACTTCGTCGATCACCTGATCNNTCCGCTTGAATGGGTTTTTGCTCGATCGCCATCGCGCGCATGTTGGTTCCATGAATGGTTTGTTTTACGCTGCTCGTTCTCATGGGATCTTCGGAGCTCCTTCTTTGCTGGAAACGATCAATCGATTGAGTTTTTCCGGCGTAAGATTTTCGTAATAAGTTTCATTCACCTGCACCACCGGTGCGGAACCGCAGCTGCCCAAGCATTCCACAGCGCTCACGGTGAATTTTCCATCGGCCGTCGTTTCGCCCTGGCGAATCCCCAAACGTGAGCAGGTGCTCTTCATCATTTGATGGGATCCCTGCATCCAGCAGCTTAACGTCACGCAAAATTGGAAGTGATGCTCGCCCACGGGCTTC
Organism: Bacteriovoracaceae bacterium UBA2394; assembly: GCA_002343335.1. Lineage (GTDB taxonomy): Bacteria > Bdellovibrionota > UBA2394 > UBA2394 > UBA2394 > UBA2394. The sequence goes on along the minus strand of DDSI01000060.1, from coordinate 9,835 downwards.
TTGTGAAACATGTGATAGAACGTCACGACTTCCAAAACTTGTGCAGAATTTAGATCCATCAGCTTTGCGACGTAATCGATCACCGCCGGAGACATCCAACCGAACTCGTCCTGCGCCAAATGCAACACTGGCAATAGCGCAGAGCGCTTTGAATCGTAACGAGTGAGAATTTTCTGAAATTCTTTCATGGCTGCATCAGAAAATTGCACCGAAGAGAGGTGGGAGATTTTCTGTGAAGCTTGCTCTGGATTCGCATTCATGATCCGTCAGTCCTTTCTTCCAAAGTCCAATTATCTATCCAGCTCGCCGGCAATCACGTTCATTTGACCAAGGGTCGCCACGGCGTCTGCGATAAGACCTCCATTGATTACCTCTTCAAAAGAGGAATAGATCGGGAAACAGGGAGGTCGCACTTTTACTCGGTAAGGATAGCCCGTACCATCCGAGACGACGTAGAACCCGAGCTCGCCATTCGCTGCTTCCGTGTAGGAGTAAATATCTCCCTTCGGCGGTNNGATTCATGAGCGCTTCGATGTTGCTATAGACTTCGCGCTTCGGAGGAAGCACGATGAGCGGATCGTTGACGAGCACAGGACCGTCAGGGATTTTCGCCAGCGCTTGCTCCACAATTCGACAGCTTTGTCGCATTTCATCAATACGAACTGCATATCGCGCAAAGTTGTCGGACTCCGTTCGCGTGGGAACTTCAAATTCAAATCGATCGTAATCGTAATAGGGTTCCGCTTTTCGAAGATCGTGTGCGACGCCTGACGCTCGCAAGCAAGGGCCGGTGAATCCGTAATCAATCGCGGCCTCTTGAGTGATATAGCCTGTCTCTTTCATGCGCTTATGCCAGATCTTGTTGTTAGAGAGTAGGTTATCGACTTCATCGATTGCCGCGCGCATTTTCTTCAACACTTCGGAGCAATGGCGCTTCCACTCGTCATCGATATCGCCATACATTCCGCCGATGCGTGTAATAGAAGTGAGCATGCGGTTACCGCAAAGTTTTTCGAACAGTTCATACACATATTCGCGCTGCTTAAAGCAGAACCAGAAGGTGGAGAGCGCGCCCATGTCTACTGAGGTGGTTCCAATGCAAACCAAGTGATCGATAATTCGAGAGAGCTCATTTAAAATCACGCGAATGTATTGCGCGCGAGCGGGGATCTCAATGCCGAGCATTTTTTCAATCGCGCGGCAGTAGCCGGCGTTGTTCATTGGCGCGGACAAATAATTTAAACGATCAGTGTAGGGCAGGAGCTGCTGATATTTATGCGTCTCCGCCATTTTTTCGAAGCAGCGGTGCAAGTATCCGATTTCCGTTTTGGATCGGAGAATTTTTTCGCCTTCAAGTTCACAGTAAATCCGAAACGTTCCATGCGTGGCAGGATGGCTTGGTCCCAGATTCACGAGCGTGCGTTGATTCAAAAGCGGATCGGGTTCGTCCTCCTCGGACTCTTTAGTCGTAAGGGGAGGAAAGGAAAATTCCTCCGGTGCTTCTAAAATTTGATTTCCCGTGGCGGGATAGTCCTTGCGAAGCGGATGACCGACAAATTTATGATGGCACAAGATCCGAGTAAGATTTGGATGTCCTTCGAATTGCACGCCCATCATGTCATAAGCTTCCCGCTCAAACCAATTTGCCGCGCGATACACAGACGTCAGACTTGGAATTTTCTCCCCTTCTTTATGAGGCACCTTCAAGCGAACGCGCTTATTGGTCTCGCGATTATAAAATTGATAGACGACTTCTAAATCCTTTTCACGATCCGGGTAGTGGACGCTGGCGATATCCATCATCCATAGAAACTTCTTTTGAAACTTCAGGAACTCGGCGATCTTTTTGAGCGAAGCCGGCGTGGTGGTGACGATCACCTCATTGGGATTGTGCTGAGCCTTTTCGAATTCGCCAATGGCTGCTTCCCCTAGGGTCTCTTTCATTTGAGTGGTGAGTTGATAATGAAATTCCACGATCAGTGACCTCCCTCTTGTTTTTCCACCAGCGTATTTGCACCGGTGGTGGCGAGTGCCGCTTTGCGTCGCTCTGCCAATCGCTGTGAGGGAGTGTCGCCCTTGGCGATTTTTTCTTGAAGCTTAATGATCCCTTGAATGACCGCTTCCGGTGTTGGGGGGCAGCCGGGGACATAAATATCCACCGGAACGATAGATTCAATTCCTTGGACCGTGTGATAGGCGCGATAAAAGCCGCCGGAGGAGGCGCAGACGCCCATCGAGAGAACCCATTTCGGTTCGGGCATTTGCTCGTAAATTTGTCGGAGGATCGGAGCCATTNNCAGCAAGTCCGCTTGCCGAGGGGAGAAGCGCACGACTTCCGCACCGAACCGAGACACGTCGTAGTGCGAGCCGACGACGGCCATGTACTCGATTCCGCAGCAGGCGGTTCCGAAAGGAAGCGGCCACAGCGCGTTTTTACGCGTCCAATTTAGGACGGCCTTAATTTGAGTGGTAAAAAATGGAAGCTGTTCCAGAGGAGTAAGTGTTTTCATAGATATTATATAGAGAGAGATCCAACCAAGCCTCCTCGATCCTAAAGGAGCGAAATTCAGGTTTCAATGGAGTTTAAGAGGAAATGAGGAACATTTTCCTGATAGAAATGGGCGAGCCGCTCAGGTAAATACGACTCCTGCTCCTGACCCCGGGCTTTAGGTTCGGGGAGGGTGTCGAGCAGGTGGTGCCCGTAGCTCAGTGTCGCGCGGAGGCGCGCAAGAGTAGGGAGAGCGAAAGCTCTACCAACTGAGCTACTTGTGATATCGAATGGCACGTACGTGGTGCCCGTAGCTCAGTTGGTAGAGCACTCGACTGTGACTCGGGCTGTCGTGGGTTCAAATCCCATCGGGCACCCCACTTGATTTTCTATAAATTTCTAGTAAATTATAGAAATGTCGAAAGTTCAGTTGGCTACACAGGTGCACCCCAAAGTGAAAAAGGCCCTCGAGGAAGCTTGCGAAAGTCGAGGGCTTAAGATCGGACATTTCATCCAGGAGGCAATTCTGGATAAACTCGAAGAAATTGAAGACATCGCTGATTTGAGAAAATTGCGTGCGGAGCCTACCCGCCCACTGTCCGAAATTGTCAAAGAACTTGAGCGTGATGAAAAGATATAGAATCTCTCTTTCCAGTTCAGCGGAAAAGGCGCTCAAGAAACTACAAAAGCAAGATCTGCGAAGGATTCTGGCGAAACTCGAATCGTTAACGATTGATCCATTTCCCGACGGTTGCAGGAAGCTAGAGGGCGAAGCTCACGCATTCCGGGTAAGGGTGGGTGTTTATCGAATTATTTACGATGTTATTGGAAACGAGCTGGTGATCTACGTGCTCAAAATTGCGCATCGAAAGGATGCTTATCGCTGAAATTCTTGCGGAGCAACCATTTCGATCCTGGAAACAAGCGGTTTCCTCTCCTAAACTTTGAAGTTATGGCGAGATATGGCTTCTTAGTTTTGTGCACGTTGGCGTCAATTTTCCTTAGCGGATGCGACGTGATCGATTCAGTTAGATCGGAGATGCCTTGGTCCGATCGATTGAAAGATCAAGAATGTATCCGGCGTGCCATTGAGGCTACGCCAGGCGTAGTGTTTAAGGAACAATCTGCTCATACTTCTAGCGCATATTGTATCATGGGTGATTGTCCCGATCGTAAATATTGGAATTGGCTTTACGAAGTTACCCATAATCAAAATCTCAAAGACGCCTATGTTCGGGTTTCTCTATCGGAAAAGGGAATTTACAGATTTCAAAATTTTTCAGTTGGATTAATCAATGAAAAAATGTCGGATGAAGATCGGGCGGGTTTTCAAAAAGCTATTGAACTTGTGAATCGGTCAATAAAAGATCGGTGCATCGAAAATCCAAGGGATCCTTCTTAAATTCTTTTGGAGCCTCTTCCTCTATGCAATATGTCGTTGGAGATTCTTGCCAACTTACCTAGGTCTTCCATGGAGGAACAAAAACTCTCTTCGGACGATTCAGCGGACGAAGAAAAAGTCTCCCTAAGGTTCGAGATTACTTCACTGGATGTAACTTCGACACAGGGTGCTGAACCAGCATTTGACGAGTCGATCTTGGGACCTTTAGTTTCTTAGTTGGCTCCTATGGAATGCATTAATGCAAGTCAGTGGAAAACTAAACAAAGCATTGGTGAAACAAGCTACTACGTGGGCCGGTATCCAGGCACTACACCTTCGACTTGGCGGGCATGTCATGGCGCTTTTGCTTATCTCCATCATGATCTTGCTACTTGCGCGCTCACGGCCTCCAGGGATCACTTCGGCTTAGAGCCATTTTATTACTACCTCGATCGAGAGCGTTTCATTTTTGGATCAACGGTACCGGACATTCTCAAACACCTAGATGAACATCCTTCATTCAACTTTGATCGGATACTTAATGAGTGCTTCTCCGTCGATCAGGTTCTTAGCCCAACCTACAGCGACGAAACATTTTTGAAAAATATCTCGCGAGTCGAGCCCGGTCACTCGCTTAAAATTTATAAAAATAAAATCGTGAAGCAATCCTTTTGGCAGCTCGATCCTGAGGCCCCCTCAATCATTTATAAGGACGAGCGTGATTACCTTGCGCACTTCTCATTTTTGCTCGATGCCGCGGTGAACGAGCAAATGGAAGAAGGTGAGAACCTCGGCGCAGAATTGAGCGGCGGCTTAGATTCTTCAGCGATACTCGTAAGCTGCCATCGGCAAGGTTTGAATCCCACTTTGTTCAGTCACATTGCTCCAGCAAAAAGCGGTCTTATTGACGACCAAGAACAAGCGCGATGTGTGATGGAGAAGTTAAAATTTAAAAACGTACATTATCTCGATGCTGAGCAATTTGATCCGCTGTCGGTTTTTCACGAATTGAGCTCCTTATTCGCTGGTGCGCCTCCTTACATTTTTTTCATGCTAGCAAACAACGTTCACCAGGCAGTCGTTAAAGAGGGCTGCACTACTTTGCTTTCCGGTTTTGGGGGAGATGAATGTGTATCAAGTTACGCGAGAAATAACTCCTTCTATCCAGAACTTCTTCGAAGTCGTCGCTTTCGTTTAGCTTGGAGGGAAATGGTTCTGCAACTTCAAAAAAATTCCTCAGCTTCTCCGAGTGCACTCACGGTCCTCTATCAACTGGCGCGGTACGCACATCCTAAACTTTTTAAGTTGTATCTTAAGCGGAATAGTCGTTCTGCGCGCTCAGTTGTAAGGGGCTATCCTTATTTTCCCAGTGTTCGTCACTTCGAGCATGCGCAACTGCAGGGTAGTCTCTCACGCCATGTTCGGATGCGAGTCGAATATAGTGCCGTACTTGCTCGATACATGGGATTTCAATATCGCTACCCAATGCTTCATCCTCCGTTGGTGGAGTTTTGTTTTTCATTACCCATTTCGCAGAAAAGAAATTTAGGAATGGGTCGATCTCTGATCCGTCGATACCTTGCTGAGTACCTCCCCCCGCTTGTTTCGGACCACGCTTCAAAGCGAGGCGAAATCGTTCCTGCCACCAGATTTAAATTTAATCGCTATCTAGAAGAAGGAAGATTTAAAGATGCTTTTTCCGAGTTGCCCTTCGAAGAAGAAATCAAAAAAATTGCTTTAACACAAGTGCAGCCCTTGGCTCGAATTTTGGCTTACATGTTTAAGTGTTATGGTCAGAAACAAGGGATAAATTTTCGACCTCAGCTTGATCGCATTTCTTCAATGCATTCCCTTAAATCGTTGGATGGTTTATTCACGAGAGTTGAAACGGGGTAGAAATCCATCTCTGCACTTGGATGGGGAATCAATAATTTTTTGAGTTCGGTGTCAGAGGTCTCAGGACTAAGCCACGAGAAATATTTTTCTTTTGGAATTATGACTGGCATACGGTTGTGAATCGACTGGAGTAGATCATTCGCATCGGTAGTCAATATCGTCCCCGATTCTATAACTTCTCCTTCTGGTGAAACCCATTTTTCCCAAAGCCCTGCAAAGCAGAAAGGCTCATGTCCTTTCATGAATATGTAGTAGGGCTGTTTCTTGGAACCCTCTTTCTTCCATTCAAAAAATCCGTTTGAAATAATCAAGCATCGTCTTTTCTTAAAGGCTGAACGAAAGGAAGGCTTCTCGCTCACAGTTTCTGCGCGAGCATTGATCATTTTGTTTCCGATACTCAGTTCTTTGGCCCAAGAAGGAATGAGACCCCATCGAATCATCGAAAATTCTGTTGGAGATTTAATCGCGGGGATATCCTGGCTTGGAGCTACGTTAAATCGCTCTTTCCATTTCGCTTTGAGCTTGTCTCCGAAAACGTCAAGCATGACGAGTTCTTGATCGGGAATGCTAAATCGTCCGCACATCGTGTAATGCTCACTTACCGGTCGCGGCTTTGAGCTTTGCGATATCGATCTTCTTCATGGTCATCATGGATTCGAAAGCATGCTTTGCGAGAGTTGTATCGGAGCTCGTCGTGAGTTCGATAAGAATCTTTGGCGTAATTTGCCATGAGAAACCCCATCGATCTTTGCACCAACCTCAAGCACTTTCAGATCCGCCATTTAAACCCACAAATTTTCGTCCAAGTACGGTGAATTCAACGGTCAATTCCGAACCTTCCTTTCCTCCTGGAAAATTCGCGGGAGCTCTATTCACTCTGCCCACCTCGCTATTCGGAAATGTGGCCGCATAAAATGCGGCAGCTTTACTTGCTTTACCGTGGTCAAACCAAATGCATGTTACGAAATCAGTCATAGATAGGAGGAATTAAACCCCCTTTAATATAAGATGTATACGATAAGAGGATTTTCGATCTTTGGAGAGATCGAGATGAGGGTTGCACATGACGAATCATCCTCACTTCTATAACCTTTTGAATGTGAAACATTACTTCGGAAGGCTGATCGATCACGTGCATCTTGTCGTTAAGGATCTCGAAAAGAGCAAAGGATTCTACAGAATGGTATTGCAGTCGATAGGGAAGGACCTGACTTACGAAAGTACTGAAGCATTTGCCTCTGACGAGCTCTACGTCAGTCCCGTTGAAAAGAACTTTAGACAAAGTCATGTTCACCTGGCGTTTCAAGTTTCTGATCGAGAAATGGTTCATAAGTTTTATGAGGCGGCGCTCAAAGCGGGGGGAACGGACAACGGAAAACCTGGCGAAAGAAACTATCATCCTGGCTACTACGCTGGGTTTATTTTGGATCCGGATGGAAATAACATCGAAGCGGTTTTCCACGGCGCTGCAGATCGCTCAGCGGAAGCGGTGATTATAACACCAAAATAATTCTCCGATGCTTGCTTCTCCATGGATTCTATTCCATCGATTACGTTCCGACCATAGACGCTAGTTAGACGTGATTCTGAAAATCTCCCTCTATTCTCGAGTCTAAGGAGATTTGCCATGAAAGATAAAATCAAAGGAATTGTGAATGAGGCGGTTGGTGAAACTCGAGAACATATTGGCCGCTGGACGAAAAATGAAGAAATGGAACGTAAAGGTCACAATCAAGAGATGAAGGGTAAGGCGCAGCAAGTGATGGCTGACGCTGAAGAGAAAACTTCAAAGGCTTTTAAAACTCACACTGATTCCACAAGGTAGTCTTTCATTTCACTTCATTTCAACCACCGATCGAACGGACGCTCTTTGTTTTGGCGGCCGTTTGATCGATGAGCACCTAACGTTTGCGTCGTTTGAGAGTGGTAGGCGTATCATTTTTGCGAGTCATGGAAAGAGTGTCCGCATCGATCAGCTTGTAAGCGATCTGTTCTTGTCGCAAAATTGCACTGCAGCCCATTTTGTTTTCATTCTCAGGTGTTCTTACATCGTCCAAAATCGAAATTTGCGAATCCGTAATTTCCATGCGCGAGGAAACTGAGGTCTCTACATATTCATTTACCTTTGAGCATTTAACAGTGGCAGTGACCTTCTCCTTTTCGAATGTGAGAGAATTGCGAAAGGTGAATTGTCCCATGTTGAATTCCGGTCTATCCCAGGTGCCGTAAATACTAGAGTCGCTTAAGAGGGTTTTATCATTTGAGTTATCGTCACCTTCGCCGCAGCCGGAAGTAAAAAGTGCCAGCATTGAAATGAAAAGAACGGGATTCGCACATCGAGTTATTCTGAACATGTAGAGGCCTCCTTGATCGGTCAGCCTTACTCTTAATCGATATTAATTACTTTTCTCAAGCAATTGAGACTTTAGGGTTTCGAATTCGACGTAAGAGATGAAACCTTCTTGTTTCAAATCAGCGAGCTTTCGCAATTCATCGACAATGCTGCGCTTCCCTGGGGTGCCTTTTTTGTACAGATCGATCGCTTCATTTACGGCGCGAATAAACGGTCGCAGAGTACCTTTCCGAATATTTCGAATAATGATTTTATTTGCACCATCCCACAGCGAAATATTTCCGAAAAAAAGTCCGGTTTCGTGTTCGACCGAGCTCAGTTTATCGATCGGAATTTCCGCGTGTTTCAAGCCATAAAAGAATCCGTGATCTAGAAAGATCACTCGGCGGTCCGTACAAACGACAAGCCAAGTTTTGCCTTCCATATAACCAGTGGTCAGCGCCAAAATTGCTTCGTCAAATGTGAGAATGTCCGGAAGAAGTGTAACTTCCTTCCGAGTTCCCAAAGTGCTCACCCCTTCAAGCTTACTAATCTGCTGATTCACTTCAGCCAGTGTTGGCATACGGCTCAGTGTATCTCACGAAATTTGCATTTCCAATTAAGGCATATGCTGAGGACTCTGGAATTGCGGAGAGAAAATAACGCGGGGCGACAAGTTGCAATATGTAGCTCGATCGTTGTGAGACATTCTCGTTAATCATTTGTTCCACCAGCACGATAAAGAAGGAAAATAGCTGTGATTTCAATACGTTCACTAAGGCTCTTTAGGGCCTAAAAGAGTCTAAAATAGGAGCATGAGATTTCGATGGCGCGTCCTCATCCAGCCGGGATTTCAAACCTGGTTTTTATCGCGGTTCATGATTTACCTCGGCACACTTTTGTTGCTCCTGGGTGCCGGAATTTACGCGTGGATCAAAATTGTGGACCAAACCATGTTCAGACTTCTGGGGCTCATCTCCCCAAGTGCGCTCGAACTTTTAAAAATGAATTCCGATAAGGCTACGAAAGTTTTCTTCATAGTAGCCTTTGCATTGATCGCCGTCACCGCATTTGCATCATTCGTCTTTAGCCGACGAATAGCAGGACCTCTTTTTGCATTCATCCGGCATCTGAAAAGATGTGAACAGAATGGACGATTGGAAGAATTTTATCTTCGAAAGGGGGACTTGTTCGTGGATCTTACTGATAGTTTCAATCGAATGGTGCAGAAAATAAATTCTGTACAGGCGGAGAAATCGTCAAAGAATATCACCCTCAAACCTTTTGGGATGGATATATCGGACGTCGAGCCTAAGACTTCATCTCTCAACCGTCGTCGAAAGAGGAATCACTAAAGGTTTCTAGTAAAGAAACGTCTCAGCGACTACCCGATTCTTGCGACAGCAGTTTCCTGTCAAAAACAAATGGGCCGAAGGGAAGAACCGAGGCAATATAAGCGCCTACGAGAAAACTTCGAGGCCACTTGTATTGAATCGCCAGCCAAGTCGCTGCGAAGACATAGATGAGAAATAAAATGCCATGGAGCATGCCGATCACTTTCACAGCGCCAGGCATGTCATAAATATATTTGAGAGGCATGGCGATGAGTAAGAGGGCCAGATAGGAGCTTCCTTCAAGCATGCCTATCCATCGAAAGGTTTGCATCATAGGCGTTTACTACGAGATTTTAAGAAAAATTTCACCCTCTTTTCAGGGCTGAGCACATATGTATATACTG